>DAOUFU010000169.1:0-3625 GCA_034429275.1 Anaerolineae bacterium
GCCCGGCCCCCTCAGCACCCGTGAGGGTGCTTTGCTCTCTCTGAGCCTGCGCCCTTCAGGGCCAGGCTCTTTGCTTTCGCCGGGGGCTAAAGCCGCCCGGCTACTGGAAAAATCAAAACCTCGCCAGGGGCCGAAGCCGCCCGGCCACCCGGCCTCCCAGCACCCATTTCGCCGGGGGCTGAAGCCGCCCGGCTACCCAAGCGCCCAGCCTTCCAGCACCCGCGAGGGTGCTTTGCCCTCCCTGAGCCTGCGCCCTGCAGCGCGCAGCCGACCGGTTGGCCGCGCGCCCCCGCCCTGTTATACTGGGCGATGACTATCCCTGCCTGCACCCGGAACCTGCTGATGCCCCGCACCCGTCCATCCATCCCCATTCGCGCGCTGGCCCTGCCCCTGCTGATCCTGGCGATTGGGTTTGCGCTGCGCATCACCCGCCTGGCCGAGGCATCGATCTGGTGGGATGAGGGCTGGTCGTTCTGGAACGCGCGCCACAGTCTGGGCGACCTGACCGCGATCGTGGCGCGCGATTCGCACCCGCCGCTCTACCAGTGGGCGCTGCACGGCTGGATGCAGGTGGCGGGCATCAGCGAGTTCGGGCTGCGCTGGCTCTCGGTGCTGGCCGGGCTGCTGACCGTCGCGGTCGGCTGGGCGCTGGGGCGGCGGCTGGGCGGATCGCGGCGGGCGGCGGCGCTGGCCGGGCTGCTGCTGGCGCTCTCGGCCTTCCACATCCAGTGGTCGCAGGAAATCCGCATGTATGCGTTTCCCGCGCTGTTCGCGGCGCTGGCGGTCTATGCCGCCCTGCGCGTACAAGCTGCCGGTTCGCGCGGCTGGTGGGTGCTGCTGATCGCGGCGGGGGCGGCGGCCCCGCTCTCGCATTACCTGGGCGGGCTGGTGCTGGTGATCCTCAACCTGCACTGGCTGATCACGGGGCGGAGCCGGACACGAGCCTTTCATCGGCGATGGCTGCTGGCGATGGCGCTCACCGGCGCGATCCTCGCGGCGTGGATGGCCTATGCCCTGCCCCGAATCCGGGGCGGCGGGGGAGACGCCGAAGTCAACCTGGGCGCGCTGTTCCGTTTGATGGCGACGCTGCTGGCAGTCAACCAGTCCACCCGGCTGGAACGGTATACGCCGGTCACGCTGGCGGTATGCGCCGTCCTGATCGCCGGGTGGATCACCTGGGCACGCCGGGACCGCGACCGCGCCGTGCTGATCGCCCTGTTCGCGCTGCTGCCGCCGGTCGCCGTGATGCTGCTGGCCATGCCGTGGACCGATCTCTTCGCCCCGCCGCCATCCGCCCGCTATTTTGTGATCTTTGTGCCGGTCCTGCTGGCTGGCGGCGGCGCGGCCCTGGATCGCCTGCTGGCGCTCGGAAGCGGGCGAGCGGCGCGGACCGCGTGCGCGCTGGCGGTGATGGGTGTGGTGGGAGTCTACGGCTGGGCTGCCGTTCATTCGCTTGGCGCGCGCCACTACCGCGACGATTACGCGACCTTGCTCGCCTCGGCGGCGGCGCTGGTCCGGCCCGGTGAACCGGTCTACCTGCTCTCCGGCGACCGCTTCCCGGTGGTGGACTATCATCTCCAGCGCGCAACCGACCGCCGCCCGGCCTGGGAGCCGCTTGGACTCACCGCGCCCGGTGGCGAGGTCGAGGCGTACGCGGCGCGGCAGTTCGCGGGCGTGGACCGCTTCTGGCTGCTGGAAGTCGAGGCGCACCTGGGCGATCCTTCCGGCACGCTGCGCGCGTGGATAGACTCGCAGTACACGCGGGTGTACGAGACGGGCGCGGCCTACAACCGCCTGGTCCTCTATGCGCGCGGTGAGGGCGCAGACATACCCGCCCCGGCGACCGTCGTCCCGCCCGCCGACCGCGACCTGCGCCCCGGCGATTGGGCACGGATCGGCGTGCCGGGCGGCGCTGCGGTCACCCTCAGCCGGGGAGATACGGTCATTTCATCGGCGACTCCCGTTCGCTGGGCACTGGTGGAGTTCCCGATCTACCGCGCCTATCCGCCGGGCACGTATACCCTGCGCGCCGGGGACCGCGCCTATACGCTGCGCGTGACGGGCACGCAGGACATCCCCAACCCACCGCACAACGCCGGGGCGCGGATCGGTCCGCTGCGGCTGGTGGGCACCTGGCTGTGGGGACTGCCCGCCGGGCCGGGGGAATCGTTCACCGTGACGCTGTACTGGCAGGTGGAAGCGCCGCCCGAACCTGGGCTGAGCGTCTTCGTCCACCTGTTGGGGCCGCCCAACCCGGCAGACGGCACGCCGGTCTGGGACGTGGCCGACGGCCCGCCGCTGGAAACCCCGCTTGATGCGCTGTGGGTCGGCCAGATGATCGCCGACCGCCGCACCATCCACATCCCAGCTCCCATGCCAACCGGCGGGACCAGCCTGGAAGTCGGCCTGGACCGGCTGCAAACGCTCGACCGCCTGCTGGTGAGCGATGGCCCGGAACCCGGCGCGGACCGCGTGCTGATCCCCGGCATCGAAGTGCGGCACTGCACGCGCCTGCTGGGCGTGTGCGTGAACTGACCCCGGCTTTCGCTTTCGCCTGCTGGTTGTACAATGAGAGAAAAGGCTTCTGTTTTTGCGCGCAGGCCGTGCTGATATTTGCGGATGACAAGGGGAGTGTTCTGAGCGCAAATGTCAACACCACCCGGTCTGAGGAGGCAAGAGCGATGCGATATTGGGGCTACTGGATTCTAACGATCGGGCTGCTGATCGGGATGTTGGGGCCGGTCGCAGCGCAGCATGTGGCGGGGCAAGAAGCGCCTACCCCGCTGATTCGCAATGGGGGGTTTGAACAAGGGCTGGATTTCTGGACCATCAACCAGCCGTGCACAAGCTGCTCGATGCGTGTGGAAGGCAGCTCACCGCAAGACCGCCGCCTGGAATGGCAGCGCACGAACGCCAACGGCAGCGGCAGCGCGATCTGGGCGGTGCAGCAGATCAACCGGGATGTGAGCGGCGCGCGTACGCTCACCCTCACCTTCACCGCGCGCGTAGACCAGCACAACCTGACCAACTGCGGCTGGTGGAGCGACCAGCACGGCGGCAGTGGGGAATATCCGGTCAAGGTCACGTTGAACTTTACCGACGCGGCAGGCACTCCATTTGAATGGTCGGTAGGGCTGCTGGTCGTCAATGATGGATCGACCATGCTTCGGAACAACATCCTGGTCCAGGCTGGGCAGTGGACGCCGTTTGAGGCCAACCTGCTCGATGTCGATCACTGGCTGGACGCGCGTGGGGCTGCCCTGCCTGCGCCTGCCACCCTGGTGAACGTGGTAGTCGGTGGCTCCGGCTGGGACTTCGCCGCCGGGCTGGATGACATCCAGCTTACGCTGGGTCAGAGCACAGGCGAAGGCCAGACGTCCGGCGCGGGCAGTTCCGGCGAGCAGACGGCATCCGGCTTCATCGTGGAAGAATACCCCCTGGTGGCAGCCGATCAGGACTCGCCCACTCATTTTGAGTTCCGCCAATATGTCACCGATCAGATATTGGATGTTCGCCGGGCATGGCGCGAGCCAGAGCTTGACTCCACCCTCATCGCAGCCAACCAGGTCATTGGCTCTGCCGGGTACATGTTAATCCCCAACTACGACGACGCACACACGTACAC
>DAOUFU010000170.1:0-12349 GCA_034429275.1 Anaerolineae bacterium
CGCGTCTGACGTGGTGGCCGTCTCAACACGACATGGAGTCGTTGTTTGAGCAGGCAGGGTTGGAAATCTGCGCACGGTTCAACACCTGCTCCCTTGCGCCGTATAACAGTGCCGACAAAGGGCTGATCTACCTGCTACAGCGCAGGGGAGAATGAAGGGCGCTGGGCGATCAGGCTGCCGAGTGTGGCACCTGATCGCTGTGGTCCGCGCGGGCGGCACGTTCTGCCAACCGCGCCGACCGCTCGCTCATCCAGTCGTCAATGCTCACGCAGAATTCCGCGCCCAGGATGATGATGATGCCGGTGAGGTAAGTCCAGAACATCAGCACGATCATGGTGGCGACCGACCCATACACCAGGTTATAGGACGCCAGGTTGTCGAGATACCACCCAAAGACCCGCTTGGCGATTTCCCACGCGCTACCACCGATGAACGCGCCGACCCAGATCGCGTCCCAGCTCACCCGGCGGCGCGGAATGAATCCATAGAGGAAAGCGAAGATTGCCACACTCAGGCTGAGCGGGATGATCAGCGCACCGGTCGAAATCCACGAGCGCGCCTCGCCCAAGACCACCAGGTCGATCAGGTTGAATACCAGTGTGGTCAGCAGCGAAGCCAGCAGCAGCATCCCTAGCGCGACCATCATCCCCAAACCCACCAGCCGCGACTGCCAGGTATTGCGCCCTTTAGGATCGCGGAAGGTGCGGCTGAGTGCCGATGAAAGATTGGAAAACAGGCCCAGCGAGGACCATAACAAGGTGATTCCGGCGAAAATCCCGAATGAGCTGCGCTGTTCCAACGCCTCGGCGATGTTGTCCTGCAAAAAGCGCGCGGTGGACGCGGGCAGAAACAGGCGCAGTACGTTGTCGATCTGATTGCGTGCGGCGGCGGGTCCCAGGATGGTGCCGATGACCACAATGAGCAGCAGCATGAGTGGGAACAGCGAGAAGATCGCGTAATAGGATAGGGCGGCGGCTTCGCGCATTCCGTGCTTGGAGAAGCGATCAACCGCGCGGAAGAAATGCCCGATCAGCCCGTCGGTCATCGCGTTGGCGATAATCCACCACCGTTCATAAAGGCGCAAACTGCGCGGCGGTGTGGTGGTCTGGGGTGGTGGGTTGGAAGGGATGGTCACTGTTATGCTCGGATCGCCTGGCTTGTGGTATGATCAGGGCGAAAAGGTGCCCGTGCTTGATACTAGCTCAGACTGTAGCACAAAACGGCCAATGATTAAAGCAATCATCATGGATTTTGGCGGTGTTGTCGTTCGCACCGAAGATTACCGGCCCCGCTACGCCTGGGATGAGCGGCTGGGTTTGCCGCCGGGCAGTGTAGAGCGCGTGGTGCATCACAGCGATCTCTGGATTCAGGCCCAGTTGGGACGTATCTTGCCCAAAACCTATTGGAACGGCGTGGCCGAGATGCTGTATATGAAGCGAGAAGATATCCCCGCGCTGCGCCAGGACTTCTTCAGCGGCGACAGGATCAACTACCGGCTGATCGAACTGATCCGCGATTTGCGCGCCCAACAGTATCCGGTCGCGCTGCTGAGTAATGATTCGATTGAGCTTCGCCAGCGGCTGAACGACCTCAAGCTGAACGACCTGTTCGATCACATCCTTATCTCGGCGGAAATTGGCGTGATGAAGCCCGATGTGACCGCATATCGTGTTGCGCTGCGCACGCTCAATGTAGCCGCACCGCAAGCGGTGTTCATCGACGCCTCGCTGCCCAATATTCGTGCTGCTCAGTCGGAGGGGCTGGTCACGATCCTCTACCGGCCCGAAACTGACGTGCGCGCCGAACTGATCCCCTTGCTGGAAATGGAATAGACGATGCCTCTCATCGAAGTCAACGGCGCGGTGCTCGACTATGGTGACACCGGCGGCGAGGATAAGCCGGTAGTGGTGCTGCTTCATGGCTGGCTTGGTTCATGGGACGACGAATTCGGCCCAGAGATCGAATGGCTGCGGCCTGCGTACCGCGTGCTGGCGGTTTCGCGGCGCGGGTATGGGCGATCTGGCCCCAAGCCTCGCCGTTACTCGCGCAATTTTTACCGCGATGATGCTGCCGATGTCGCTGCCTGGCTGGATGCGTTGGGGGTGCGGCGGGCGCATATTGCCGGGTACAGCGACGGCGGCGAGGTAGCCATCCTGCTACCTATTTTGCGACCGGACCTGGTGCAGTCGGTCGCAGCGTGGGGCGCGGTGGGTTTCTTCCCGCCTGAACTGCGCGCGGTCGTTCAGCAAAAATGGCCGCCGACCTGGGTCGATGCAGCCACCCGTGCGCGTTATGGCGATCAGCCGATTGAGCCGGTGATCCTGGGATGGATCACTGCGATGAAGCAGATCATCGACACGGGCGGGGATGTCAGCCTTTCACAGGCACATATGATCACTTGCCCCCTGTTGTTGATGCTCGGTCGTTCGGACCCCTTGAATCCTGAAGCGAGTGGGCGCGCGCTGGTTGAGCGAACGCCCCAGGGCCGGCTGGTCATGTTTGAATGCGGCCACCCGGTTCACCGCGAACAGCCGGAGGCTTTCCGGCGGACATTGTGGGAGCATCTCCAGGCGGCGGAGCGCCTGTGATGCCCGAATCTCCTGTGGATATATTGTTCACAAGCTGTTGATAAGGTTGTGGATAACTGGCTGGGGTAGGATCACCGTGCGAGAGGGATGCGCAGTGTCACATCGGTGCCCCTGCCGGGTTCGCTAAACAGGTACACCGCGCCATGATGGGCGGTGATGATGCCTTTGACGATGGGTAGCCCCATGCCTGTCCCCGGCTGCTCACTGCGGTCGCGGCCCAACTGCACCATCACGTCCCAGATATGCTGTTGATATTCGGGGGGAATACCCTGGCCCCGGTCACGAATGGTCAGCACGGCGAAGTCTTCTTCGCGTGCGCTAATGATATCGACACGGGATTGTTCCGGTGCAAACCGAACGGCGTTCCGCAAAACTTCGCTGATGGCGGTCACCAACAGGTCTTTGACCCCGCGCACGAGAAGGTATTCGCTTTCAGCAGGTTCGCTGATGCGGAAGGTAATCGATCGTTCCTGGATCAACGAATCGATGGTTGTGACAGCATCGCTAATCAGGTAGCTGAGCACGAGGTCCTCGGAGCGCTCGCTCACCTGCTGGTCGATCACGCCGCTCAATAATTCGGAGTAAAGCACCATCTGCTCGGCGAGGCGGTTCAGCCGCTGTGATCCGCTCAGGATCAGGTCAAGGCTGACACGAATATCATCACTGCGCTCGGTGCTGCCCTGGTTTTCGAGTTCTTCGGCCAGCAATGCGAACCCACCGGTGACAAAGGTAAGTGGGGTACGCAGTTCGTGTGAGAGCATTTGCACGAGCGTTTTGCGGGCATTGGCAAGCGAATGGCTGGCCTGAGCGCGGATTTCTTCGGCACGCTGAAGCTTGTTACGCACGGCAATCAAGAACTCTTCCGGGTCAAATGGCTTGACCAGGTAATCATCGGCACCCAGCGAGCGCCCGGTAATAATATCGCGGCGCGATCCACGCGCAGTCAAAAAAATAAACGGAACACCACGCAGGTGTTCCTGTTGACGCACTGCTTCAAAGAACTGATAGCCATCCATGCGAGGCATCATGATGTCGCTGACGATCAGGTGGGGCACCAGCCCATCCATGAGCATCTCCAGGGCTTCCTGACCGTCTCGCGCGGCGCGCACTTCGTAGCCTTCAAGGTCCAATACCATCGTGGCATTGATTCGTAGGTCGTCGTTATCTTCGACGAATAGGATTGTTGCACCCATGTGCCGATCATCCTGTTTCATAGGTTGCGCGAGGGAATTTCATCCGGCGCAGGCTGACGAACTTCAGCAGCAGTATTATGCTCATTATACCCTGAATTGTCGAGATTATCCCCAATAACCCGTCAGATAGGTGTATTTCACGAGAGTTCACGCTGCCGTGCTTCGCCGCACGCTCAAGCGTGCGGCTGTGTGCAGAACCTGAAAGCGCACTGAAGGCGCCAGCAGAGTTAGTCGGCGGCGGGCAAACCCCCTCAAACGCCATCAGTCCCCTTTGGGGAGATTACACGGGCCGCCAGCGGTCCGTTGGTCGCAGGGCGTGAACCCAACTGAAATGCACCCCCGTCAGATTATGACTTGCCGACAGGCTCCACTCATTCGTGCTCCGGTTCGTCGTTTTGTTCGCCTGCTTTGATCTCTTCATAGATGCGATCAAGGCCGGATTTGATGCGCCGCTGCACCGAATCGAGGTCTTGTTCGTCATAGGGGAACATCTCCAGAAGTTCGGGAACCAGAGTGGCGGTATCGGCGCGCGGGCGGCCTGAATAAAACAGGCTATAAATCCGGCGGCGAGCCAGGCGGAGATAGGCCGAAATGGGTTCGGTGGCGCTCTTGTCAGTGAGAGGACCGCGCCCACCTATCACCTGATCCGCTGCGAATCGGCTTCGACGCAGGACGGTCAGGCTTTCGAGCCAGTCTTTGGTGCACGACCCGGTGATGTGCAGGTGTTCGCCTGTGATGACGCTGTCACCGGTGAATACGATGCGTTCTTCGGGCAGATGAACCCAAATGCTACCGGGTGTGGGACCGGGCATGGAGAGCAGGGGAATGACGCGTCCACCGTAGCGAAGCTGCATTTTGTGCGAGAATCCAATGGTGGGCAGCTGCAGGCGCGCATTGGCAAAGCTGGCCCGCTCAGCCGGATCGTTGGTGAGGGCGCTGGCGGTTTGTTCCAGGAATGAACCGGGCAGGTTGGCGAGTTGGGCAATTGTCTCGTGGTGGGCGATGATAACCCGGCTGTTGAACCAGCCATTCCCCACAATACGCTCGCGGTGGCAGTCGGTGTTGACGATGGCCAGGATCGGCTTGTCGGAAATCTCCGCGAGCGCCTTGCGCCAGCGCATCGCGTCGGCGGGAAAGGGCGGCGTATCGACCAGGACAAAACCGGCGTCAGTCAGGATAGCCCCCACGTTCAGGCGGCGGAACGAAGTTTCGACAAATACCCCAGAAGCGATTTCTTGCACGGCTATTCTCTCCCCTGAAAGTTGATGTTGAGAGACGCGGCGGCAGTCTCAAGCGCGGCCTGAACCGCTCCTCGCGTGGCAGAAGCTCCGCCTCCTTGGGCGAACGAGGGACGTCCGCCACCACGTTCCACGCCGAGTTGAGCCAGCGCAAGTTTGAGAACGGGCACCATATCGTAGGGTAGATCGTCAGAGCGCGCAGCGATCACCTGTGCCTTCTCCCCGGCCACGCCGCATAGAACAACCGCGCCGGGGTGAGTGATCAGCATCTGGACGATTTGACGGACTTCGGCCACGTCACGATCTTCAAAAGCGCGTACGATGAGCGCAGCCCCACTCGCACGATCAGCAGACTGCCAGAGCGCCTCCGCTTCTTGTTCGATCAGCCGGGCGCGAGCCGCTCGCAGATCGCGCTGTAGGGTTTTGTTTTCCTCACGCAGTTTGTGTACTGAGGCAGGGACATCGGTATAGGCGGTGGTGAGATCGGCGGCAAGCTGGCTGGTGACGGCGTGTTTGCTGCGATAGTCCAGCAGCGCGCGCGTGCCGCACCGGAACTCGACTCGCAGGGTGTCACCTCGCCGGTCCGCACGCAGGATTTTGATCAAACCGATTTCGCCTGTGCGCGCAACGTGGGTCCCCCCACAGGCGTTCCAATCGAAGTCCTCGACGACGACCACGCGGAACGGTCCTTCGACATCCGGCACTTTCCGCAGGGGCAGGGTGGCCAGCTCTTCTTCAGTGGGGAACCATGCGCGGACCGGTCGGTTTTCGGTGACGATGCGGTTGGCGAGGTCTTCTGCCGCGTCGAAGTCGGCAGGGGCGAGGTCCGATCGGTTCAGATCGATGGTGACACTGTCTGGGCTGAGGTGGAAGCTGATCGTCGCTGCTTCGGCCACCTGGATAAAAGCTTGCGAGAGGATGTGCTGGCCCGTGTGGTGCTGCATATGATCGAAGCGCCGCGCCCAGTCAATCTCGGCCTGGACCGTTTCGCTCACAGCTCGGTCCAGCGGGCGGTCTAGCACGTGCATGACCGCGCCATCTGAGTTGCGGACCTGGACATCGACCACATGCGCATCGTCTATCGTGCCGGTATCGTGCGGCTGGCCGCCGCTGGTGGGATAAAAAAAGGTTCGGTCTAAAATGACCGCTGGGGAGCTGCTAACCTGAGTTTGTTCTGTCACGACCGCCGTGAAACGAGAGGTGTACGAGTCGCTGTAATAGGGTCGGGTGGTAATCATGCACACTTGGCCCGCTGAGATGGAGACAGGAAAAGTATCGCCCCTATTTTAACATCTCAACTGATAAAAGGGCAGAGTCTGGTCTGGGCAGGAAATCTGGACACTTTGGCGCGGGAGGCCAGGTGCGGCACTATTGCCGGGCTGCCAGCCAGGCGCGCCACCCGGCATCCAGTTCGTCCAGGGTGAGGCCCAACTGTTCGACGCAGGCTTCATCCAGCGGATGGCCTTCCGCAATGGCGCGTATCCAGGCATTGCGTGCCTGTGCCCCCCAGGTTTCGGTGATGTAGGCGATCAGCGTATAGGTCTGGCTGGCGGCGGGCTGGCGGCGTGGATCATCCCAGGACGGGGGTGAGCCGAAGTCGTCCCAGTGAGTGAGTTGGGAAGACCTGCCGGGGCCGCTGAGCATCAGTGCTGAGATGCTTTCCACCCAACGATCGCGCTCACTCAGGGGGCGAAACAGAGCTTCACCATAGGCAGCGATGCCTTCTTCGAGCCACCAGGGGAACGCGCCAGGTGTCTCTTCAGCCATTTCGTAGAGCAGGAACCGGCTCAAGTGACCGGCGAGTATTGGTTCTGGGGGCGGCAGGCGGTTGGGATCGAGCGCTACCTTGATCGCCTCACCAGGCACATTCCATGACGTGAGGTCCGGCTGGGAGATGCGCGTCATGGTTTGAAGAGTGGCAGCACTATCGTAGAGCCTGATATGGACGGAATGAGACGGGACAAAATCGAACTCACGCGTGAGCCGGGTGAGGATGCCGGGGAGAATTCCCATCATGGTTTCTGCCTGACGGCGGTTGTTGGTGATCGCGTCATCGAAGAACGATAAACGCAGGCCGTGATCCTCCAGGGTGGACCAGTCTTCTCCAGCCCATACCCAGGACTCGCTCGACCGAACAAAAACGACGGACAGCGTCGCACCGCCTGCCGAACTCATCCCATTTGCATCACGGCGGCTCCACCGGAGTGTCATACGCGCTTTGGCGGTCGTCGGTCCAGCGGACCGGATGTTAAACAGATCGATGGTGAAGTCACTAAGGGGGTTATTGACCCAATCTTGTGCCCAGTGGGTGTGCTCGGTCAGAAAGTCAGGGTCCGAGGTGCTGATATAGTCCAGGTAACCGAGGATATCTCCGGCGCGCACCGCCTGTTCCATCTGGGCTACCACACGATTCAGCTCCAGCCCGATATCGTTCGCAGGCGTGATTGTCGCAGGGGGGCGGACCGGGCGTGTGGGTTGAGCGAACAATGCGCCGGCTGTATGGACAATTTCCGGGTTGGCAGGTGGCGACGAGGTTTCGTCAGCCTTTGAGCAAGCGCTCAGCAACGCTGCCATAATACACAGCCCATACACCGCCCGGTTCAACGTGTAGCTATGCGGCCCTGGTTTCATCGGCGGCTTATCTTCCCTTCAGATCGGGGAGACCCCCAGGACTGGTAATCTGTGGCGGCTAGCGGATGCGAAGGGTCGAGATCAGTCCTTCCTGGAAGCCAGCGGCTTCATAGAAGGCCCGTGCCGCCGGACTGCCCCGTGCGATGTTGACGTACAGATGGGTCAGGTTCAGCCGATTGGCATAGCGCAAAGTCTCTTCGAGCAGGGCGGCCCCCACACCTGCCCCCTGAAACCCGATCGCCACCGCCATGTCTTCGATCCAACCGCGTCCGCCGGTGAGGGTCTGGACCAGCGAGAGGGCCAGAAAGCCAATGACCTTTTGGGGTATCGCTCGACTTTCAGCGACAAAGACCTGCAGAGTCTGTCGTTCCAGGAAGCGTTGGGCGGCAGCCTGCCAGTCCGCCTCGCTCAAAGTGGCGTTAGCATCGACCAGGCGCATGAGGTCCATAACAGTAGAGCAGTCATCCGGCTCGGCCTGCCGGATCAGGTAACCACGTTGGGCAGGCTGCGCGCTGTCTGGCGGAGTGTGTAGAGCGCGCCAGCGGTCCAATACCTCGCGGTGGGTGCGAAATGGCATTTCGGGCAGCGCATCGCACGGGAAGACGCGGACATCCTGAGCATCGTCGCCAGCCCGCAACTGGCCGCCGGTGGGTTCCGCCCGATAGAACACGATGATTCCGCTGGCCGGCGGCCCTTCAGGGAAAGAATAAACCCCGACCAGGGAGAGCAGGCGCACGTCGAGGCCGGTTTCCTCTTTGCTCTCGCGCACAGCCGCTTCCTCGACGCTTTCGTCGGCTTCGATATATCCCGAAGGCAGCGCCCACTGCCCGGTTTTGATGTGACCGCCGCGCTTGACAAGCACCAAACCGCCGTCCATCTCGATCAAAATGCCGACACTGGGGACGGGATTTTGATAGTGCACATAATGGCAGGTGGGGCAAGACAGGCGCGCTCGTCCCCCGGCGTTCCGGTGAACGAGCTGCTCGCCACAGTTGGGGCAAAAGGTCGGTGGAGGATTGAGGCTCACGGCATCACCCGCTGCCCGGCTATAGTTCCAGATAATCGCGCAGGGGATGGCTGCGATTGGGGTGCCGAAGCTTGCGAAGTGCCTTGGCCTCGATCTGGCGGATGCGTTCGCGCGTGACGCCAAAATGCCGCCCGACTTCCTCGAGTGTATGTTCCTGGCCGTCGCTTAAGCCAAAGCGCATTTCGAGCACTTCGCGCTCGCGCGTGTTGAGCACCGAGAGCGCGCCGCGAATCTGTTCTTTGAGCAGTTGCCGCGCGGCGGCATCAACCGGACCGGGAATCTTGTCGTCTTCGATGAAGTCGCCGAGCAGACTGGTGTCTTCCTGGCCGACTGGCATTTCGAGCGACATGGGTTCCTGCGAGATGCGCAGAATGCGCCGCACTTTGTTCGCCGCGCGGCGGAGCTTGCGTGCCAGGGCCGGGTCGAGCTTTTCGTCATTCTCCATCGCCTGCCGGATGATCTGGGTCTCTTCCGGGGTCAGGAAATCCATGTGCAGGGCGATCTGCTCCGCGCTCGGCTCGGAGCCGAGGTCTTGGATCAGGTCACGCTGGATTCGCATCAGCCGGTTGATGGTTTCGACCATGTGAACCGGGATGCGAATGGTGCGGGCCTGGTCTGCAATGGCCCGGCTGATCGCCTGGCGGCTCCCCCAGGTGGCGTAGGTGCTGAACTTGAAGCCTTTGGTGTGGTCGAACTTTTCAACTGCGCGCAGCAGCCCGATGTTGCCTTCCTGGATCAGATCGAGGAAGTTGATCCCGCGCCCCATGTAGCGCTTGGCGACACTGACTACCAGCCGCAGATTGGCCCGTGTCAGCGCTTCGGCAGCTTGTGGGCCTTGCTCGGTCACCATATCGAAGTTGGCCTGGATCGCATCCTCAAGGGCTGCCCGGTCTTCGTCTAGCCGGGCGTTTAGCTCATCCACTGTGGGCCAGCGGCCTTGTGCGGACTGCTGCTCAATAATCCACGCCTGAAGTTCGGGTGGGATCAAGAACAAGGCCTGGAAAACCTGGAACAGGCTGGCGGCGATCTTGTTCCAGTTTTCATCGCGGCCCCAGTCTCCCTGGTCGAGATAGAGCCGCACATATGAAGGTTGGCTGCCGTTCCAGTTGTGGCGCAGGTTATTAACTTCGCTCACCAGCAGGTCGAACTGCGGCATCTCAACATTTTTCGTCTGCCCGACCAGCCCTGTCATGGTCTTCCAATGGGTGACCAGGTGCTCGTAGGCAGCCAGCAAGATGGCGCCGGGTGAGGGCGATTGATGTTCGGGATCGCGATCGGTGATAGCCTGGCGCAGGGTATTGAGCAGCCCAAAGGCTGCGATCCGTGACGAGAGCCAGGTTTCGCGATCAGGATCGAGAAGCTGCACCTGGCCAATCTCTTTGAGATACATGCGCACCGGGTCATCGGCCAGCGAGGAAGTCTCGATGCGAACGACGTCACCGTTCTCAAGATCATTAAACTCTACATCGCTCTCGTCGAGGTCTATACCGTAATGAGATGTATTGTCGCTAATGATTTCTACCCCCAAATCATCCAGCCGGTCATAGACCGCCTGGGCTTCGTCGCCGTCGGGATCGTCGAAGAGCGCGTGAAGTTCGCTTTCGTTGACCTGCTTGGTGCGCTGGCTTTTGGCGATCAATGCCTCAATCGCCGCCGCGCGTTCTTTACTATTCTTTGGGCGTGGCTGTTGTGCCATACTTTCCCGGCGCTCGCTTTTCGCTGCAACTAGCCTGTACTCACCTAACGAGGGGTGGTTGACGCAGTCTCCCGCTTCTGGTCAATCCGGTGTCACACCTGACGTACGGCTTTTCTCGTGATGGTAATTAGCTGACGAGCGCGCACATACGCGCTGATGATGTGCGTGTAGTGCTCTTCTGCATCCTGGTCATTGGCCGCCTGAGCATCTTGCTGCAAGAAGTACAACTCACGCAGTTCTCGCTCCAGGCGGCTCAAGCGCAATTCCAGAGCGTGCTGGACAAAAATCGCGGTCGCGGTTTCCTCGGACATGCTGCCGCGCTGCAATTCCTGCTGGATCGAGCGAAGTTCTGTACTCCAATCTCGCGGAGAGGTGCGGGTAAAGCTTTCTAGCGGCTGTACCTTCAGTTCCTCTAACGTCTCCGCCAATTCATAGGGCAGGGTGTGATGCAAAAAATCCAGCGGTTCCTGTTCGTCCTGGTAGAGCGATTGCTCGATATAGCCAAAGATGATCTGGTAATCGGCGCGCGTAAAATCGTTCGCATTCATCGGGGCCAGGACGCTGGCAAGGTGCTCGGACCCTCGTTGAAGCTCACGCAGCTGGCGATTGACATTAAACAGGCGCTCCGGCTGCTGGAGGAGCATCTGCAAACAGAATGCTTCGCGCAAGACCGACTGACCCGGCGGACCGCTGACCGGAACCGCCCGCGAAAAACGGTCGGCCAGTTGGCGTTGTTGGCGAATGGTGGGCAGCGCATGGGCGCGCACGATTTGTTGACGCTGAGTCCACTGGATCAGCACCCGTTCGTCGATGTGCACGCGGCGTGCCAGGGCCTGAATATTGCCACTGCGCTGAATATCGCTCTCGGTTGCCATCAAGATAGGCAACAGCGTGCGCGCGACCTGTTCGCGTTCCTGGTACGAGGCGTTTGCCCCAAGATGAGCACACCCCTGCTGGATCACATAGTCGGCCACCGGGACGGCGCGGTCGATGAGCCGGGGCCATTCTTCAGGCTGCTCGCGAATCAGATCGTCAGGGTCCTGACCGGCGGGCAAGCTGATGACCCGAATATCCATGCTCAGCATCCCAGTGTAACGCATCATGCCGCGAGGATCAAAAGTGGGTGTGCGTTCGGCTTCCAGATGCTGCTGCGCTACGTTCAGGCCGCGCATAGTGGCATTGATCCCTGCTGTGTCCGGGTCCAGGGCCAGGATGAGTCGCTTGGCGTAGCGTTCAAGCTGCTTGAGCTGCTCTTCGGTGAGCGCCGTGCCCATCTGCGCGACAACGTTTGTGAACCCGGCCTGGTATGCCTGCATGGCATCCATATAGCCCTCGACGATGACCACCGTTTCCGATTCGCGGATGGCGCGGCGGGCTGTGTCTAACCCGAACAGCAGGCGGCTTTTGTCGAACAGCGCGCTCTGAGGCGAATTCAGGTACTTGGGCACGTCGTCCTTTTCCAGAGCACGCGCGCCAAAGCCTACCGTGCGGCCCCGGCTGTCGCGGATGGGGATCACCAGCCGGTGGCGAAAGCGATCATAAACCCGGCCCTGTTCATTGCGCGTGGCGACGCCTGCCGCCAGGGCTTCCTGCTCGCTGTAGCCAAGAGAATTCAGGTGTTGAAGGGTCTGTCGCCAGTCGTTAGGGGCGTATCCTAGCATGAAGGTGGCGACTGTTTCAATAGAGAGGCCGCGGCGGGCGACATAGTCGCGCGCGAGCTGACCAGCGGGTGCTTCGAGCAGTTGGCGGTGGAAAAACCGGGCAGTTTCGTCGAGAAGCCCACGCAGGCGGTCGGTTTCGGCATCGCGCTCGACCTGTTCGGGGGTGTGATCTTCGAGCGTGATGCCGGCGCGATTCGCCAACTGGCGCAGGGCTTCGCGAAAATCCCACCCCTCTGCTCGCATGACAAAGCTAAAGAGGTCGCCACCTTCGCCGCAAGCTCCGAAACAGCGCCACGTTTGAGTATCCGGGAAGAC
>DAOUFU010000171.1:0-22628 GCA_034429275.1 Anaerolineae bacterium
ACACCCGGTCCCATCTCGAACCCGGCAGTTAAGCTCACCCGCGCCGATGGTACTTGGAGCGTAGGCTCCTGGGAGACTAGGTCGCTGCCAACCCAACCCTTCCTTGACCTCTTGCTGTTTGTTCCCCTGGGGGCACCGGGTAGCGTGTGCTGTGGGGCTGCTAATAGATCTATAAACAAAATCTGCCTCGCAAATTTCCTCGCATTGTTCATAATTCCTCTCAGCATGTTATCATTGATGTGGCTCTGGCTCACTTGGTCATTTAGTATGGTCATTTAGCAGGCAAATGTTTGGCTCCAAAGCAGTTTGACATGCATTACCCTTTATGGTAATCTCTGCTTGTTCAATTTTGAACAATGCCTGTGCTACGGAGACACTTACAGTGTTATCAGACTTTGCGCCAGTTGCGGCACTCCTGATTCTAACCCTTGCTGTTGCATTTCTAATCTTGTTTATCTCGCGTATTTTTGGCCCCTTTCGCCCCACAGCTCGAAAGCTTGCCCCCTATGAGAGCGGGATGCGCCCTTATGGCGAAGCTATCCGCCGTATCCCGGTGAAATTTTACCGGGTGGCTGTGCTTTTCATTCTGTTTGATATTGAAGTCATTTTCCTGATGCCCTGGGCGGTAGTCTTTCGCGAATTCAAGTTATATGGCATGGCAGTTATGGGGGTGTTTTTCTTCATTTTGACGGTGGGTTTTGTGTACGAATGGATGGTTGGAGGGTTGGAATGGGATTAACCCCTAAACTTGGTGAAATGGGTGTAGTAACCCTCAAGCTAGAGGATGCGATTAACTGGGCACGTACACGCGCGATGTGGCCTATGTTGTTCGGTCTGGCGTGCTGCGCAATCGAGATGATGAGTACACAAGCTTCGAATTATGACCTCTCACGGTTCGGAATGGAATTGATGCGGCCCAGCCCTCGCCAGAGTGACTTGATGATCGTCGCAGGGCGCGTTACGCGGAAGATGGCCCCTGTCCTTCGTCAACTTTATGATCAAATGCCGGAGCCGAAATGGGTGGTCAGTATGGGCGACTGTGCTTCGTGTGGAGGAATTTTCAATAACTACGCGATTGTGCAGGGGGTAGATGAGATTGTCCCGGTAGATATCTATGTGGCAGGATGCCCGCCGCGCCCGGAACAGTTGATTCACGGCATTTTGGCTCTGCATGAGCGGGTGAAACAAGAGCGCATCTCCGACTGGGCGTAAAGGTACAGCGATGAGCAAGCAACCTATGACCGCAGTAGATCCCATACCGGTTTTACGCGATGCGTTTGGCGATGCTGTTCAGTCGATCGAGGCGTTTCGCGGCGATATCACTGTGGTGGTGTCGCCAGAGCGGATCGTCGATATATGCCGTTTCTGCAGGGACACTGAGGGGCTTCAATACAATTACCTTTCTGGCGTGAGCGGTATCGATTACTTTCCCCAGGAACCTCGATTTGCCCTGGCCTATCACCTGTATTCGCTGTTCCATAACCACTCACTACGCCTCAAGGTGTTCCTGCCGGGAGATGAACCCGCTGTGCAAAGCGTGACATCTGTATATCCGGCAGCTAACTGGTTTGAGCGCGAAGCATACGATCTCTTGGGGATTACTTTTGTTGGCCATCCCGATCTGCGGCGACTGCTCATGCCAGATGATTGGGACGGGCATCCCCTGCGGAAAGATTATCCTCTGGGTTATGAGACAGTGCAGTTCTCGTTCAATTTCGATGAGATCGACCGGCATAAGCCCTATGCACGCGAGTAGCGTTCTCACAGGAAACAACGGCGATGACAATTCGTGACGAAAGCATCTGGCGTGGCGATGTGCAACAACTGAAAGGACTGGTTTCTGAACGGGCGCTGACCGGCGAAACCATGGTTCTTAACATGGGGCCACAGCATCCGAGCACGCATGGTGTGCTGCGCGTCATGTTGGAGCTAGATGGAGAGCAGATCGTATCCTGTGTGCCGGATATTGGCTTTTTGCACACGGGCATCGAGAAGAACATGGAGGCCAAACGTTACGAGCAGGCCATCGTGATGACGGATCGTATGGACTACCTGAATCCGATGGGCAACAATCTGGCCTACTGCCTGGCGATGGAGAAGTTGATCGATCTCGATGTGCCGCCGCGTGCTCAGTATCTTCGCGTGGCGCTCGCAGAACTCACGCGAATTAACAGCCATCTGGTATGGCTCGGCACGCACGCGCTGGATATTGGCGCGATGAGTGTGTTTTTGTACTGCTTCCGTGAGCGCGAAAAACTGTTGGATATTTTCGAAATGGTCTCCGGCCAGCGGATGATGAGCACCTATTTTCGTCCGGGCGGATTGTGGCGTGATGTGCCGGCGGAATTTGAACCGGCTGTGCGCGACTTTTTGGGATACTTCCCGGCGAAGATTGACGATTACGAAAAACTGCTCAGCAACAACCCGCTGTGGTTAGATCGCACTCAGGGCATTGGCTACATCTCCGGAGAGGATGCAATCGCGCTTGGGTGTTCGGGTGCAACCCTGCGGGGATCGGGTGTCAATTGGGATATCCGCAAAGCGATACCATACAGCAGCTACGATCATTTCCAGTTTGACGTCCCATTGGGTAAACACGGCGATGTGTACGATCGTTATCTGGTGCGAATCGAAGAGATGCGCCAGAGTGTGCGTATTGTGCAGCAGGTGATGGACGCTTTACCGGATGGTCCCTTCCGCTCGAACAACCGTAAGTATGTGCCGCCGCCGCGCTCTGAACTCGGACACAGCATGGAGGCTGTGATTCACCATTTTAAACTGTGGACCGAGGGTTTCCGCCCACCAAAAGGTGAGGTCTACGTGCGCATTGAGAGTCCACGCGGTGAGTTAGGATGTTTCCTGGTGAGCGATGGCGGTCCTAAGCCCTGGCGCGTCCACTTCCGGACTCCGTCGTTTGTCCATTTGAGCGCGCTGCCTCATTTCGCCAAAGATCACCTGATTGCCGACCTGGTGGGAATTATCGGCAGCATCGACATTGTACTTGGAGACTGCGATCGCTAAACGTTCTGGGTCGAATTCGGTCAAAACCATGCTGGGAGTGTGACTGTGCTGGCAGAAAAATACGCCGATCGTATTGCCAAGATTTTTGCCAAGTATCCTGATAAACGTTCCGCAGTGATGCCATTGCTGTACGTGGCGCAGGAGGAGTATGGCTGGCTGTCGGAAGATGCCCTGCGCGAAGTGGCGGAAATGGTTGACATTGACCCGACTCAGGTTCAGTCCATTGCAGGGTTTTATACCATGTTCCGCGAGGAGCCGAAAGGCAAATTCTGGCTCCAAGTGTGTACTGACCTGCCGTGCGCATTGCGTGGAGCGGATCAGTTTTACCGCGACCTTTGTGAGTTGCTGGGCGTTGAGGATGGCGGCACGACCGCTGATGGGCTGTTCACGGTGGAACAGGTGATGTGCCTGGCGGCCTGCGACCGTGCTCCGATGCTGCAATGTAATTTCCACTATCATGAAAACCTGGATATGGAAAAGATGCGTGCGCTGATTGACCAGTGGCGCGCTGAGGCCGCAGGCGGTGACGCGCTGGACAACGGGAAAAAGCGGGCGGAGTAGCCATTATGTCGCAGTGGCAGGTGGAGAATCTATCTGCAGCGGACTATGAGGCGATCTGTGAGGTTTGGGAGGCTGCAGGTCTCCCGGTTCGCCCGACAGGACGAGACAGCCGCGAAGCCTTCGAGCGTCAGATGCTGACCGGCATACAGACTGTACTCGGGGTGCGTGATTCCGCCCGGCTGATCGGGGTCGTGGTGACAACTCATGATGGGCGCAAGGGGTGGATCAACCGCCTGGCCGTTCGGCCCGAATACCGCCGCCAGGGTGTGGGGCGTCAGTTGGTCACCGCCGCTGAGGCCACGCTCAAGGCGCAGGGAATGCAGATCATCGCCGCGCTGATTGAAGGTCACAATGAGGCCAGCCTGGCCTTGTTCGAGCAGTGCGGATATGCGGATTACCCAGATATTCATTACGTGAGCAAGCGCGACAGCCAGGATGTATGAGCACCGGCGCGACGAATTCGGGAAAAACGGAACTGGACCCTATGGAACATATTCTGCTATGTGATTTGGACGTTCCCGATATTAAACGGTTCGAGACGTATGTGGCGCACGGCGGCTACGAAGCACTCAAAAAAGCCGTCCGCGATCTTTCGCCCGATGAAGTGATCCAGATCGTCAGTGACTCAAATCTGCGCGGTCGGGGTGGGGCAGGCTTCCCAACCGGGCGAAAATGGAGCTTTATTCCCAAGGATGCGGCGGTCAGTTACGTGACGGTGAACGCGGATGAGAGCGAGCCGGGCACGTTCAAAGATCGCCAGCTACTTGAAAACAATCCACACCAGGTGATTGAAGGAGCGTTGATCGCAGCGTACGCTATCCAGGCGGCAGCGGTCTACATCTATTGCCGCGGCGAGTTTTGGGATTTGGCGCTCGAGCAGGAGACCCATATTGCTGAAGCCACGGCGGCCAACCTCGCGGGAGAGAATATCTTAGGATCGGGATGGAACTGCCCGGTCTATGTACACCTGGGTGCAGGGGCGTATATCTGTGGGGAAGAAAGCGCCCTGCTGAACAGCCTGCAAGGGCTGCTTGGGCAGCCGCGCGTTCGCCCGCCTTTCCCCGCACAACAAGGTGGCGGACTTTACTATGCACCCACGGTGGTCAATAACGTCGAGACCCTGGCGAATGTGCCGTGGATTATCACGCATGGGGCTGACGCGTACAAGGCCATCGGCACGCCGCAGTCTCCCGGCCCCAAAATCTTCTGTATGAGTGGGCACGTCGCCAAGCCGGGCACCTATGAGCTGCCGTTGGGAATCACCTTCCGCGAGCTGATCTACGAGCACGCAGGCGGTATCCCTAACGGGAAAAAATTGAAGGGGATTCTGCCTTCTGGGGCATCGGGTCCGGTTCTGCCTGCTACAGACGCCGTGCTGGATACTGAACTCACTTACGAAAAAGTGGCCGAACTGGGTAGCACGTTGGGATCGGCATCATTCATTTTGATGGATGAAGATACCGATATGGTCTGGGCAGCGGCCAAGATGATCCATTTTTTCAAGCACGAAAGCTGCGGGAAGTGCACCCCTTGCCGTGAGGGAACATTCTGGCTGGACAAGATTTATGCGCGCTTGCTGCGAGGGGAAGGCACGCCGCGCGATCTTGAGCTGCTGGAATCTGTGCCCAGGCAGATGCAGGGAGTCACTCTGTGTGCGCTGGGAGATTTCGCGGCCAACCCGGTTTTGAGTACGGTAAAACACTTCCGTGAGGAATATGAGCGTTACATCAAGGTACCTGCGCCAGAGGGTGCATTGTCCTGAGGGATTCAGGCCCTGCTGGTTTTGAGGAGCACTATGGCCGACACCGTAACGATATATATAGATGGTCACGCCTACGCGGTTCCCAAGGGGATGAACCTTGTAGACGCGGCCAAGCTGCATGGCACTGTCATCCCCGTGTTCTGCTACCACCCCAAGATGAAACCGGTGGGGATGTGCCGGATGTGCCTGGTGGAGCAAGGCAGCCTGTCTGTGGATCGGCAGACCGGTCAGCCTGAACGCGACGAAAACGGCGAGTTGGTGTTTCGCTGGTTCCCCAAGCTACAGACTGCGTGCACCCAGACGGTGAGCGAAGGAATGGCCATCCGAACCTCGACCCAACTCGTCGTTGACGCGCGCGATGATATCCTTGAGTTTCTGCTGACTAGTCACCCGTTGGATTGCCCGATTTGCGATAAGGGTGGGGAATGCCCGCTCCAGAACTTAACGATGGCCTATGGACCGGGCGAGTCACGCTTTGTGTATGACGACAAACAACATCTGGCCAAGCATGTGCCGCTCGGCGAGTTGATCTACCTGGACCGCGAGCGGTGTATCCAGTGCGCACGTTGTACACGTTTCTGCGAGGAAGTTGTGGGCGATGCCGTGTTAGCTTTCCACGAGCGTGGACGTCGCCTGCAAATTGTGACTATCAGCGATCCCCCTTTCGATACAAAGTTCAGCGGCAATACAACCGATATCTGCCCTGTGGGGGCCTTGACAACGGCTGATTTCCGTTTTGGTGCGCGTCCCTGGGAACTGGACGAAGTGCCAAGCATTTGTCCGCACTGCCCGGTGGGGTGCAACATCAGCGCCAGTACCCGCATTGACCGCGATTTTGGCGGCAAGAAAATGATCAAGCGCATCATGCCGCGCCAGAATGAACAGGTCAACGAGATCTGGATCTGCGACAAGGGACGTTTCGGTCATCATCACAGTCGGGCCGCTGATCGCCTGGAAAAACCCCTGATGCGCAGTGGTGATGACTTCGTCGCCATTAGCTGGGCGGAGGCGTATGAACAGATCGCCGCACAGCTCAAACAACACACAGGAAACACCGCGTTTCTGGCAGGGCCGAGTCTCTCCAATGAGGATCTGTGGGAGCTTCGCACACTGGCAGGGCTGCTTTCGGACGATGCCCCGTTGGGTGTGTGGCCGGCTACCATGACTGGGCTTCATGCTGTAGTGGAAGCAGGTGTGGGTGTCGGCACACGGCTGGCCGGGATGGGCACGGGCAGCGCGATCTTGGTGATTGCCTCGGACCTGGAAGAAGAAGCTCCGATCTGGTGGCTTCAGGTCAAACAGGCGGCGGACCGTGGAGCCAAAGTTGTGGTGGCCAACGGACGAGCAACCAAACTTGACCGCTATGCCAGCGCAGTCATTCACTATGATTACCGCGATGCCGTGAAGGTTTTGAACAGCTTCGCGGCGCGTGCGCGCAGCCAGAACAAAATCGACCAGGCCCTGGTCAAAGATCGGGTGCCGGGTTTCGCGGAGCTGGTTGATAATCTGAAAGGTACGCGGGTGCCTCATGCCGAGGCGGCAGACCTGCTGCTTGACGCAGAAAACCTGGTGATCCTGGCTGGAGCAGAGGGGTTGAGTCTGACTCAGCACGCCGAGTTGATGCAGGCCGCAGCCAATCTACTCATCATTACGGGTCATGTGGGCAAACCCGATAATGGGCTGATCGGTGTGTGGCCGGGGGCCAATATGCAGGGTGCATTTGACCTGGGATTTTCGGCAGAGGCTACCTGGGCGCAGGTTGAACGCGGCCCAGCCATGTGGGTCGTTGCCGAAGCGGACCCCGCTGCTGAGGATGAACAGCTCGCCGCCGCTCTCGATAAGGCATCGTTTGTGGTGGTAACCTCGCAGTTCATGACGGCGACGGCAAGGGCTGCCGATATTGTACTGCCCAGTCAAAGTTTTGCTGAACGTGAAGGGACGTATACCAATGGAATGCGCCGGGTTCAACGCTTTTACACGGCGCAGGGTCCGATAGGCGATTCGCTGCCCGACTGGGCGATCTTCGCCCAAATCGGAGCACTGCTGGGTGGGGCGAGGCCGCCTTTGGGTGCCGGACGGGTGATGCGCGAAATCAATGAGCGTGTTGTCCGCTATATCGAAATGAATTACCCGGCATTGGCGGAAGTTGAAGATCAGTTTCCTGATGTAGGTGGCGATGACCTGTACTATGGTGGAACGGCTTACACGAACACCGGCGGTTTGGGCAAACAGTGGGAGACGAATGCCGAGAAGCAAAAATATAACCTGACAGTACGTCCGGTGATGGTCGAGTCTGGTTTGCCAGAGGATGGCGTGCTGATGGTGCCGGTTCGTCTGCTGTATGATCGCGGGGTGCTGTTTGCGCCGAGTACGATGATGCATCAGCGCGTGCCCGATCCCTATGTGGTGGTGAGCAGCGCAGATGCGGCAAAGCTCCGTATCACCGGCGGGGATCGGGTCATGATCAAGGCAGGCCAGTGGAGTGTGGAAAGCCTGGCCCGTGTAGAGGACAGCGTACCTGCAGGCGTGGCGTTGCTGCCGATGAACCTGAACGCCAGCCCGATGCCAGCAACCCCGGTGTCGGGGTCCATCCAGAAATTGGAGGAGTAGGGGGCATGTTTGGACCAGGAGAAGGTAGTGTGGTCATCGAATGTGCCAGTAGTGGCACATGTACGACGATTCACGCGATTGTTTCCAGCTTGGTGCTGTTTTTCATTCTTCTGACGCTGTTTGCTTACACCACGCTGTTGGAACGCCGCTTCCTGGCGTTTATCCAGGCACGTGTGGGTCCAAACCGGGCTGGGCCGTATGGCTTGCTACAACCTGTGGCGGATGGGATCAAGCTGATTTTCAAAGAGGATGTAACTCCCAGTGGGGCGGATAAGGCCATTTTTTGGCTCGCGCCCGCCGTAAAAGTGGTCCCAGCGATTCTGGTTGCTGCAGTGATTCCGCTCGGCCCTCGCCTGGCGGTCCCCTGGTTCGACGGCAAGTGGTACCGGCTTTCGCAAGGCGTGGTCGATGTCAATGTTGGTGTATTGTGTCTACTGGCGATAACCAGCATCGGCATCTACGGCATCGTGTTGGCCGGGTGGGCGAGCAACAATAAGTACTCGATGCTGGGCGGGCTTCGGTCGTCTGCGCAGATGATCAGTTATGAGCTGAGCATGGGCCTGACGTTTGTGGTTCCGGTAATGCTGGCAGGGTCCATGAGCCTGGGTGACATCATCGAGGCACAAAACAAGACGCCGATATTGGGATGGTTCGTGTTCCAGAATCCTCTTGCGGCTGCGATTCTGGCGATTGCGCTGCTGGCAGAAGTGAACCGCGCACCGTTTGACCTGCCTGAGGCTGAACAAGAACTGACCGCCGGTTATCACACAGAGTACAGCGGTATGAAATTCGCCATGTTCTATATGGCGGAATATATCGGTATGGCCGTGGTCAGCATGATTGGCGCGGCGCTGTATTTTGGCGGGTATCACTTCTTGTTTGTGGATCGTTTCCCTATTCTTGGGCCTATTGTCTACATCATCAAAGTGCTGATCTTGCTCATGGTGATGATCTGGATCCGTGCGACGCTGCCGCGTATCCGGTACGACCGTCTGATGACACTAGGCTGGAAGGTGATGCTGCCGCTCTCATTGGTGGCGGTGGTATGGAGTGCGGTGCTGGTTTTGGCTTATGACGAGTGGGGCGCGGGTGTGTATATCGCTGCATCAATTGTGGCAGTGATTGTCACGTTGATTGTGATCGGAGTCGGACTGAACAGGGCAGGGCGCAAGCCAGATGCATTGGCCCAGCAGCGTGTCGAAGTAGTTTCGCTGGACTGAGGATTATTGGAAGAAAAAGGTGGTGTATGAATCTGATTCGTGGCTTTGCAACGACCATCAAACATGTTCTTGAAGGCCCGGTGACGATCCAATACCCGGAAGAGGAACGCCCGGTGCGCGAGCGCTTCAAGGGGCGACACGCCTTGAAACGGTACGAAAACGGGCTAGAAAAGTGTATCGGCTGCTCGTTGTGTGCTGCGGCGTGCCCGGCAGATGCCATCTGGGTGGAGGCGGCGGAAAACACCGACGAAGAACGGTACAGCCCAGGTGAACGTTACGCCAAGACCTATGAGATCAATATGTTGCGCTGCATCTTTTGTGGTTACTGCGAAGATGCGTGCCCGACCGAGGCAATCGTACTGGAGCACGAGTATCGGCTGAGTTTCAATGACCGGCGGGATGCGATTTATACTAAGGACATGCTGATTGATCCGCCCCCTCCCGGTGTACCGGGTACTCCACAGGTGACGGAGCCGGGCAAGTTCACGAAGCCGATCCCAGAGATGAGCGATCCGGCATAGGTGTGTGGCAAGATCTCGCTGAGGGATCATTGACGAGGACGGCGGTCCACTATGGAACTTACCCTTTTCATTATTATCGGCCTGATCGCCATCATCTCGGCGGCCATGATGCTGATCAGTGAAAATGCAGTGTACAGCACGTTGTTCCTGATTCTGAACTTCGCGTGCATCGCGTTCTTCTTCTTAATGTTGAACGCGGTCTTTCTGGCGATTGTTCAGATTGCTGTATATACCGGCGCGATCATGGTGCTGTTCCTGTTTGTGATTATGCTGCTGGGAGCCGAGCGAGTTCCTACCGGTGAGCCGCTGCGGTTTCGGTGGCTAACTCCGGTAGCGGTTCTTCTGGCCGTCGTTTTTTTGATCACCATTAGCGCTGCCATTATTGGTGGCGAGATCGAACTGACCGAACCCAAAGATGTCCCGCCCAACGTACGTGTGGTTCATGCCCTGACCGACGTTGGAAAAGTCGATGTCTATGCCGATGGGGACCTTTTGGCTGAAGATGTATCTTTTGGCGAAGGCAGTGAATTCAAGAAGCGCGAGATCGGTCAGATCGAAGTCAGTGTGTTTGATGCCGGTGCCGATCCACGCACTGCAAAGCCGATGTTGGAGCAGTCCGTTAAGCTGGAGTCGGGGGACGTAGTTTCGTTGACGCTGGTGGGTGCAGCACAAGCTCCGCTGCTCGTATCTGCGCATGAGGATGTGGCGCACAACGCCGAAACCAATCGGCTCCAGGTGACTGTTGTAAATGCGCTGCCCGGTCGAGATGCAGTCGATGTGCTAAACGCAGATGATAAGACCGTTCTGGCAGAAGGTCTTGGTTACGGTGAGGCCTCGTCCAGTCTGTCAGTAGATGCCAACACGCGCGCAATCGGCCTGTACCCACCCGGCGATTCGCAGAGTCAGCTGGCCGCGCTGCGCGATATTGATTTGAAGGCCGATACATCGGTATTGGCGATATTTCTTGAGAAGCGTCTGCCCGACAATTCATTCGAGGACGTGGTCCTCAACCTGACCAGCAAAACACGTCCGCCGTTTGGCAGCCCTGCCCACGTGGGTGAAATGCTATTCAGTCGTTATGTGCTGCCGTTTGAGCTGGTGGCTCTGCTGCTGTTGGTGGCGATGATCGGTGCGATCGTTTTGACGCATGAGTCGATCAAGCCACGTCGTGAGATTGTACGCCGGCTGGCGAATCCACCGGCTGGGCTGGAACAGCCCATTGTGGGAAAATCGAGCGAATGAACAAAGCATCGCTCTTGACTGGCTAGGGGGAAAGACCGGACAACATGGACACACCAGAAGTAGCCATCGAGCTGTATGTCATTTTAAGCGCGATCCTCTTCATTATGGGGGCGATGGGTGTGCTGCTGCGTCGCAACGCAATCCTGATCTTCATGTCGGTGGAGTTGATGTTGAATGCTTCCAACCTGGCGTTGGCAGCTTTCGCGCGACAGTGGGGCAATGGAGATGGGCATGTCATTGTCTTTTTCGTGATGACGGTCGCAGCAGCGGAAGTAGCGGTCGGGCTGGCGCTGATCGTAGCCATTTTCCGTACGAAGAAGAGCATCAATATCGACGATTTGCACTTGTTCAAGGGATAGGCTGTGCTGCGCCGTCGAGATAGGCGCGGGCACAGCTTGGATCGGCGCGAAACTTGACGTGAATTTCACGTTACACATGGACCCGAGGGTCGCCCATGGAAAACTTCTACAATCTTGTACCACTGATGGTCATCATCCCGATGGTTGGGGTGTTGTTAAACCTGTTTGTGGGACGCAATATCGGCGAGCGTGGTGTTGCCATTATTGGTGTTACGGCCAGTGGCACATCGTTTCTGGTGGCAGTCTTGCTGTGGATCGCACTGGTCAACAGCAGCTATCACGCCGGAGTAGTGAGTATGCCGCTGCTCCGAAGCTGGATCGAGATTCCATCCGCTGGCATCGATTTCGACTGGCAGTTCCGCGTTGATACGCTTAGTGTCACGATGATGTTGGTTGTGACCGGCGTGGGTACATTGATCCACCTCTACGCGGTGGGTTATATGCACGGAGACGAGCGATTCCAGCGTTTCTTCGTGTATCTCAACCTGTTCTTGTTCTTCATGCTGCTCCTCGTTTCAGGGAACAACTTCCTGGTGATGTTTGTCGGTTGGGAAGGCGTGGGTCTGTGCTCCTTCTTGCTGATCGGCTTCTGGTTCGATAAGCCAGGTGGAGTGGGGTGGAAGAACAGCGATGCAGCCCGCAAGGCATTCATTGTGAACCGCGTGGGCGATTTCGGCCTGGTGTTAGGTGTGCTGATCACCTTCTGGACATTTGGCACCCTGACCTATTACACGCCCGACGAAACCCCAATGGCCGTTCATCATGAGGCTGGCCACGCGGAGGAAGAATCGCTGTTTGTGCCCGTGCTGCCAGAGGCCGAAGAAGAGTATTACCTCCCTCCTAAGCCGATGGGTGTGTTCAATCAGGCGCAGACCTGGCTGGATGAGGGCGGCCACCGGGTCAACTTCGGGCTGGTATCGCTCAGTTTTGAAACGACTGTGAGCATCATTACCCTGCTGTTCTTGCTGGGGGCGACGGGGAAGAGTGCACAGATTCCGCTTTTTGTGTGGCTGCCGGATGCAATGGCCGGTCCTACGCCGGTGAGCGCGTTGATCCATGCTGCGACGATGGTGACGGCAGGCGTGTACATGATGGTGCGTTCGAACGTGCTCTATCACGCTTCGGAAACCACTTCCTTCATCGTGGCCTTGATCGGCGCGATCACGGGGCTGATGGCCGGGTTCATTGCGCTTGGCCAGTGGGATATTAAGCGTGTGCTGGCTTACAGCACGGTCAGCCAACTGGGGTTCATGGTGGCGGCAGTAGGGGTTGGTGCCTATGCAGCGGCGATCTTCCATCTGGCCACCCATGCGTGTTTCAAGGCGCTGCTGTTCCTTGCGTCCGGCTCGGTGATTCACGGAATGGAACACGGTCACCATCATGTGGCCCATGCTCATGGAAGTGATCACGACGGGCATCATGGGAACGAAGACCCGTTTGACCCGCAAGACATGCGCTTCATGGGTGGGCTGCGCACCAAGATGCCGATCACCTATTGGACGTATTTGATCGGAACGCTGGCTCTGGCGGGTATCTTCCCGTTTGCGGGATTCTGGTCGAAGGATGAAATTTTGCTCGATTCGCTGAAGCTAGGGGTAGACAAAGGGCGGCTCGATGGGTACCTGGCGTTTGCCCTGCTGCTGACAGCGGCGGCGTTCACGGCGTTCTATATGTGGCGGCAGGTCAGTATGGTGTTTTACGGTAAGCCTCGGCACGCTGCCGCTGAACACGCAACTGAATCTGCCCGGATTATGACCGCTCCTTTGATTGCGCTGGCCGCGCTAAGCGTGGTGATCGGCCTGATCAACGTCCCGTCAGGGTTTCCGCTGTTGGGCAGCCTGTTCGGTACGCATGCATTCACTTCGTGGCTTGAGCACAGCGTGGTGTTTGCGCATGCGGCATCCTTTAACGCGCTGCTGGCGACATTCGCAGTCCTGCTGGCACTGGCCGCTATCTACCTGGCGCGGTCGGTATATAACGACCGGGTACTCGAACGCATGACTCATGATCCCCTGGAGCTTCACGAGCGGACACGAGGCATTTTTGCTACCGCCAACGCCAAGTTGTGGTGGGACGAGTTCTACTTTGCGGCGATCATCTGGCCCTATCGCCGGGCGGCGTATTGGCTGGCCGAGACTCTGGACTGGGCATTCTGGCACGACTTTGTGCATAAGCGTGTGATTCAGTATCCCTTTAACCGCCTGACAGATATCCTCACCAACCAGGTGGATAAGGGAATTATCGATCGTTCCTTTAACCGGGTGGCCGAAGGGGTGCGTGCTGTCGCGGCACGTGCACGGCATATCCAGACAGGATATGTGCGCGCCTATGCGCTCAGTGTGTTGTTTGGTGCGCTTCTGGTAGTGTTCCTGATCCTCTATCCCGTGATCCGCGACCTGCTGGGAATCTAAACACAGAGGGATTAAGCTCCTATGGAAGACATTTCGCTCGCAACTGTGGTCTTGATGCTCCCGCTGGTGGGCGCGCTGGTATTAGCATTTTGGCGCGGGCTTTCGGACCGGCAGATCGGCTATTATGCGTTAGGAATCTCGCTGGCGACGTTCGCAGTATCGCTTCTGCTGGTCTATAACTTCGATACGGCCAAAGCGGGCCTTCAGATGGTCCAGAACAACCGGTGGATTGCCAGCGATTCGTTCGTGATCCGGTATTATGTGGGCGTAGACGGGATCAGCATCTGGATGGTGATGCTCACTACCTTCATCATGCCCCTGGCGATTCTGTTCTCGCTCAACACGATCAAAGACCGGGTGTGGCTCTACTACATCTTTTTGCTGCTGATGGAGTGGGCCATGATCGGCGTGTTTGTCGCGCAGGACCTGTTCCTGTTCTACATTTTCTGGGAAGTCACGCTGGTTCCCATGTATTTCCTGATTGGCATCTGGGGCGCAGAAGAACGCATTTATGCGGCGATCAAGTTCTTCCTGTACACCATGGCCGGCAGCCTGCTGATGCTGCTGGCGATCTTGTGGTTGGGCAACGAGGCGGGGACTTTCAGCGTGCCGGATATTTTGGCAAAAATGCAGAGCGGCGAGTTGATCCTGGATACTGAGACAGCGCGCTGGTTGTTCCTGGCCTTTGGCGTCGCGTTCGCCATCAAGGTGCCCATGTGGCCACTGCATTCATGGCTGCCGGACGCGCACGTACAAGCGCCGACTGCCGGTTCGGTTATCCTGGCGGGTGTGCTGCTGAAGATGGGGACCTACGGCTTCGTGCGCTTCAATCTGCCGCTGTTCCCCGAAGCTAGCAAGACCTTTGCTCCCTACGTGGCCGCGCTGGCGGTGATCGGCATCATCTATGGTGCGTGGGTGAGTTACGGCCAGAAAGACGTGAAGAAGTTGGTCGCCTATTCGTCGATTAGCCACCTGGGTTTTGTGATGTTGGGCATTTTCGCGCTCAATTCGGTGGGCATCCAGGGTGGCATTCTGCAAGGTGTCAATCACGGCATCAGCACGGGCGGCTTGTTCTTGATGGTCGGCGTGCTGTACGAGCGTCGGCATACCAAGCTGATGAGTGCGTTTGGGGGCATCTGGCGCGCTATGCCGCTCTATAGCGGGATCAGCCTGGTGATTGTGCTGTCGAGCATGGGTCTACCTGGCCTGAACGGGTTTGTGGGTGAGTTTACCATCTTGTTGGGGTCCTCAGGATCGGATGTGCTGAGCTGGTGGTTTACAGCATTCGCCGCGGTCGGCATCATTTTGGCGGCGGTTTATATGTTGTATATGTGGAACACGGTCTTTATGGGGGCGCTCGACAAAGAGGAGAACAAACATCTGCCTAACCTGAGCTGGCAGGAACTGTGGTCGCTGATTCCCATCCTGGTGATGGTTTTTGTCATCGGCATTCAGGCGAGCTTCTTCTTCGAATTCATGGATGGGTCGGTGAAGTCGCTGGTGGATCAGGCGAATAGTGTAGTCATGATGACAACTGGTCGATAAGGCGGTGGAGACTCATGTTTGAAGTCCCTAGTCTGAGCGATCTCAATTTCGCCGCTACGCTGCCCGTTTCTCTCCTGGCACTTGGCGCGTGTGTTCTGCTGCTCGTGGATCTCTTCATTCCGCGCGATCGCAAGGTGCTCACCGTGTGGCTGGCGGTGGCAGGGCTGGTTGTCTCGCTGGTCTTGACCCTGCTGTCATTGGCGGGTGTGGTTGAACTGGGCAGCGGGCAAGAAGCCTTCTTTGGTATGTATGTGGCAGACCACTTCACCGACACGATCAATGTGGTGGTGTTGGTGACGGCGCTGCTGGGAATCATGGTGGCGTACGACTATCTCGAACGCACTAAAATGCAGCGTGGCGAATACTACTACCTGATCATGTTCACCACTGTGGGCGTGATGTTTATGGGAGCCTCCGGTGATCTGGTGACGGTGTTCGTGGCGCTAGAGCTACTGTCCATCCCGCTGTACATCTTGAGTGGGTTCCGCCGCCCCCAGGAAGAATCAGAAGAAAGCGCGATGAAGTACTTTCTTCTGGGGGCGTTTGCATCGAGCTTCCTGGTCTATGGTGTGGCCCTGATCTATGGGGCCACCGGGACAACCGATATTCAGGAAATCTGGCAGGCGGCAGAACGTATTGCAGCAGAAGAGGCCTCGTCGCGCTATTTGCTGCTGATTGGCGGGGGCCTGACAGTGGTCGGGCTGGCGTTCAAAGTAGCCGCGGTCCCGTTCCATATGTGGACGCCAGACGTTTACCAGGGTGCGCCAACTTCGGCTGTGGCCTACATGAGCGTGGCAGCCAAAGCGGGCGGTTTTGCGGCGATGGTGCGCGTGTTGGGCGTGGGTATGGCTAACTTTGTATTGGACGGCAGTGGCGCAGCCTGGCAGGATACGATCTGGATTCTGGCTGTGGCCACGATGATTTTGGGGAATATAGTCGCAGTGGTCCAGAGCGATCTCAAGCGGCTGTTAGGGTATTCGAGCATCGCCCATGCAGGGTATCTGTTGATTGCAGTGGCGGCGGCGGGGACGGCTGGAGTGGCGGATGAAGCCGCGCGTGCAATCGCTATTTACCTGATGGCCTACACCTTCACCAATATCGGGGCATTTGCTGTTGTCATCGCGGTTGAGCGCGACGATGCCAGCAATACGGGTATGGACAGTATGCGTGGATTGGCTCGCTCGCAGCCGATGCTGGCGGCGGCGATGGCAATCTTCATGCTGAGCCTGACGGGTATCCCATTGACGGCTGGATTTATCGGGAAATGGTTTGTCTTCAAATCAGCTATCTCCGCTGATCTAGTGGGTGTGGCAGTGGTCGGTGTGGTCACCAGCCTGATCTCTGCATTCTACTATCTGCGGATCGTCTGGCTGATGTACTTTGAAGAGGGCGACGCATACGCGCGCACGCCGCGCCCGTTGGGCTGGGCTATTGGAATCTCGGCGGTAGGTACTGTCGTGTTGGGAGTCGTTCCCTACCTGTTGTGGGACTTCGCGCAGAAAATTGTCCTGGCAGCCATCCGCTAGTTGATTGCGGGAACGGAACCGAATCCTGGAAAGGGCGGTCGAAGGGCTGCCCTTTTTGCTGCGGGCAGAACGTTGGAATCGGACGGACTGAGGCCTCTAGCGATGGATAAGGCTCTGGCAGGGAATTGACGACTGGCTGTGTATAAAGACCAGCGCAGAGTGTAGGGAAAGCAGCGAATGATGAGCGAGCAGCATTCAGAGAACCAGACGGTGACGCCTGTGGTGCCACTGGAAGAATATGGACAGCATTACTTTGAAAGCTATAACTACGCAGATCGTCCTCTGGGACGGTTCAGTATGTACTGGTTTGCACGGCGGTATTATGCGGCACTGGTCCGGCGTTATACGACGCCGGGCAGCAGAGTGCTGGAAATGGGCTGCGGGTTGGGCCATTTGCTTGGCCTGCTGCAAGACGACTACCGGTGTGTGGGGATCGACATCGCCGAATACAGCATTGAGCAACTTAAGCGTAACGCCCCTAAAGCCGAAGGGTATGTGATGGATGCCACAGACCTTTCGCGGTTCGAGGCCGGGGCGTTCGGAGCCGTGGTTGCGCTCCACCTGGTCGAACACCTGCCTGATCCGGCAGGCACGATTCGGCAGGTGAACCGGATTCTTCAACCGGGCGGGTTGTTCCTATTCGCAACGCCAAATCCTATCTACAGTTTGCGCCGGTTCAAAGATGTGCATACCGATGCCATCGGAAAAGACCCGACGCATATCAATGTACAGCCGCCGCAGCAGTGGCGCACCTGGTGCATTGAAAACGGGTTTGAGATACTCCGCCATTTTGGTGATGGGTTGTGGGACGTGCCCTATTTTCGCTATGTGCCCAAACTGGTTCAGTTCGCAGTGTTAGGGTTGCCAGCGTTGTTCCAGGTGATCACACGTACAACCTGGACACCGCTGACTCTTGGCGTGAACCAGATCGCTGTTACGCGCAAAACGCGGGAGGTGCTCTCATGAGGTGGGGACAACCTTTAGCCTGGGCGGGTATACTGGGCGGCGGAGCCTACTGGCTGGCGCGCTACCTGCGACCTCGGCACTCCACGCTGGTGTTGAATGAAAAGGTCGTGTTGATCACCGGGGCTTCGTCGGGAATCGGGCGTTCGCTGGCCTATGCTTTTGCACGACGCGCGGCCAGGTTGGTTCTTGTGGCACGCAACGGTGAGCGGTTGGAAGCGGTGCGCCGCGAGGTTGAACCGTTCACTTCCGAAGTCATGGTCATTCAGGCAGATATCACCCAAGATGATGACCTTCAGACAGTGGTTACCAGAGCGTTGGAACGTTTTGGCCGAATCGACATCCTGGTTAATAACGCCGGCGTGTCGATGGGTGGCCCGTTGACGGAACACGATCCTTCGCGGCTGGATACCCTGATTCGGACCAATCTTTGGGCGGCAATTCGGCTTACACAGCTCGTGCTACCGCAGATGCTGCGCAACCACCACGGGTACGTCATGAACGTTGGATCGATGCTGGGGCGGGCTGTCTCGCCACAGTTTTCGGCTTACGGTGCGACTAAAGCCGGGCTGGCTTATTTCACCGATGCATTGCGCCGCGAACTGGCGGGCACAGGGGTTCATCTCACCTATGTGATGCCGGGCTGGACCTCGACCGACATGATCAACCCCGATATCGAGGAATTGGGCAAGCGCTATGGCCTGGCCGTCGAACACCCAGACTATGTGGCTGAGCGGGCAGTATTGGGGCTGGTGCATGGTGCGCACGATGTGATGTTGGGTGGGCGGCTGGCTCAACTCGGCGTGCTGGCGGAACGCTATTTTCCGATCGGCGTGCGCATTTACTGGCGCATCATGATGACGCCTGAGTGGGTTGACACGATGAAACAAATTGGCAACAACCGGCATTAACCGGTTGAAAAGGTCCCTCAGACTGTTTTACCGGATTTCCATCTGGCAATCAGGCGCTGTGTGCTTGCGAATGCCAGCTCCGGCAAAGGGTCATCGCGGCTCAACCAGAGCAGTTGGTCAACATCATCTTGTGGGGTCGCTGTGCCGGTCACAATGCGGCCTGCAAAGCAGATGACAATCGATGCGCCAGATGTCCCGCTGCCTCCGGTAACATTGATCAACTCTGTGATTTCGACCTCCAGGCCGGTTTCCTCACGCACCTCGCGCGCGGCAGCAGCGCGCGGGTCTTCACCATCATCGATATAGCCTGCCGGCAGTGCCCACTTTCCCTTTTCTGGATTCATGGCACGGCGTACCAACAACACGCGCTCTTGATGCTCAATGAACACGACCGCGGCTACTTTGGGGTCTGGAAAGTGGACAAAACCGCATGCCGGGCAGGTGCGGCGGATGTGCCCGAATACCTGTCGATCCTCCATTGTGTGGCCGCAAACCTGGCAAAAATTCACGGGAGGACGGTTCATGAATGGCCCCTTTTCCACCCGATCCATCCGATTCCCAGCGAAAGCACCAGGGACGCGATGCCGATGATTGCCAGTCCCGGCAGCTCTCGTGGAATACCCCGATCACTGAGCGCGCGCTGCTGCATTTGCACAGTGGCAGCCGGGCTGGGCAGAGCCGCGGCAGTAACTGAGGGTGTCGCCAGGAGTGCCCGCGTAGGTGTAGCAGCCAGGTCTTTTTCGGCGGGTACAAGGGTGGCTGTCGCGGCAGGCATTGCAGCATCTGCCATCACGCCGGGTACTGCAGCGCCGCTTACTCCGGCGTCCATAGTATTCGCAGTGCCATCACTGATTGCTCCTTCCTCGCTCCATGTCGACGACTCTGACTCGCTTCCGAGCGAGGCAGGAGGCGCTGCCGCCTGCATCTCCAGCATAGCATCGGGCTGAGGGGGGGCTACAGCAGCGGGTAGGGCAGTGGCCTGGGCCGAGGGCACAACAGCGCCTAACATAGGTTGTGCTCCAGGCGCACCGCCGGTTTGGTTGGCGGCTTCCTCACCAAACAACTGCACTTCGCCGGAGGGTACAGGCATTTGCTCAACAACAGTCGGTTGGTTCGTGTTTGTACTCTGACCAAAGTCCCCACGGGCTTCTGTTGCTGGCAGAGTCGGAGTGGCGGATAGGCGGGCAAAACCCTCCGTATTCAGCGTGGGGTTGGAGATCACCGGCGAGACTGTTACCGATGGGGCGGCAGTGACATAGGATGCTACCTCGTCGCGAGGAGCACTCAGGTGGGCGTCCTGCGCGGATGGATTCGCGCTCAGCAGTCCGACGGCGATCAGGATGACTGATGCGGCGGCACCCAGCGCGCCCGATGCCTGCAACAGCACCGGTGAGGTGAGCGCCCGTTTCCACCACATCGGGCGGCGTCCGTAGACTGCCGGATCGAGCGTGAAATCGCGCGGCGCGTGCAGCCTGGGCAGCCCATGAAGCAGGCCAATCGTCTGGCGCAGCGACTCCAGCTCTGCACGCAAGGTCGCGTCAGAAGCCAACCGGCGTTCGAGCGCGGCGCGATCTGGATCGGCTAACTCTCCATCAAGATAGGCTGAGAGCAGTTCCAGATCGGATTCGTTCGGGATGTTGGCTGTATCGCGCATGATTGTATAGCCAGTTTCCTGACTTGCCAGGCTCACAAGGGTTTTTCGTCTACATCCATGAGACGGTATTCGGCAGGTAAAAGTTCCCGTACTTCCTGCAGGCAATCGCGGAGGCGAACGCGCGCCCGGCTGAGACGGGATTTCACAGTCCCTAGTGCCAGGCCGGTGATCTCGGCGATAACCTGGTAGGAACATCCTTCGACATCGGACAATACGGCGATGACGCGCTGGTTATCTGGCAAGGCATTCAAGCAGTCCTGGATGGCCATGTTAAGCTCGTGGCGCAGAAAGGATTGCTCTGGACCTTCCGGATCACTGTGCAGGTGGAGACTATTCACCGCCTGAGATGTTTCGTCATGCAGGTCGTCGAGCGAGGACGCCGGATGACGTTGGCGGCGGCGATACTCATCGTAGCACGCATTGGTGACAATGCGCAGCAACCAGGGGCGGAAGTTCTCTCCGCGAAACTGGTGCAGCTTGCGAAAGGCGGAGATAAACGCATCCTGGACAGCATCGGCAGCAGCGTCGGGTTCACCCATGAGGCGATACGCCACGGTGTAGGCACTATCCTGGTGGCGCAGCACCAGCTGGTTGAACGCCTCGATGTCACCGCGTTGTGCGGCGGCGATCAAGCTGCTGTCGTCATTCATTGAGAAGAGCCTGCCCGGTCATACGCCATTGACGGATCGCTCAAAACAGCCTATACTTGTGCTCATTGCCGAAGTGGCGGAATAGGCAGACGCACGCGACTCAAAATCGCGCGGGGTGAAACCCGTGTGGGTTCGACTCCCACCTTCGGCACCAGGGTGCGCAATCGCGCAAAGCCACCAAAATCGGGCTGCTGATGGGCAAGCCCGCTTTTCATTTCCGGCAAGAACAGCAAATGTTGACCAATCCCCACCTGACGGATTATAACAGGGAGCAACCATAGTTTCCAGGCAGGGTGAGTGCGTATGAGCAGGCGACATTTCGGTTCACTGCTGATCGGGGTCTTGATTGGACTGGCGGTGGGGGTATACCTGGGCTGGGAGCAGTTTCCGGTCGAGTATACGAACAGCTGACTCGAAGCCTTGGCTCCGGCATACCAGGAAGAATATACCGTCATGGTGGCGGATGGCTACCTGTACGATCGAGATGAAGTGGCGGCAGTTAACCGCCTGCAGCCGCTCAACAAAAGCAACGTGTTTGATTTTGTGCAGGACTTGACCGAACGATATATCAGCCAGAGCAACGTACCCAACATCCCTTCGCTGGTAGCGCTCTCCGAGGCATTCGGTCGTTTGACGCCTATCATGGAAATTTACCGCCAGACTCCTGTGCCGACTGTACAACCTGCTGGACAATAGGCCAACATGACGCCTGCAAATCCTCAACACCATTCTGAGGGGGGTATTGCCTGGATCGCGCTGCTGATCGGCGTGGCCATGGGTATCGGCCTGGGCTTGACTTACACCTGGGAGATCGATCCTGTTGTCGAGCGAAATACCGCGCCCTGGCAGTTGAGTGCTGCTGCCCAGGAAGATTACATCGTTGCAGTTGCTCTCAGCTATGCGCATAACCAGGACCTGAACCTGGCATTCAATCGCCTGCTCGCACTGCGCCCAGATAAAGAGGTGTGGAGCCTGGTGGCAGAGACGGCCTGTAACCGTGTCAAGACCGGCAAGACAGTGACCAACAGCGATATTCGTGTAATCCGTGCCCTGGAGCAGTTGTATCGGCCCCAGGGCGCGACCGGATGCGCCGATGGTCTTTATGCGGTGCCCGCAACCCTGATTTACAATACGCCAACACCTGCGATCACAGAAGCGCCCACACTGACGCCGCCAGCAACCAAGACTCCGACGCCCCCGCTTCCGACTAGTACGCCACAGGCAGCCACACCGACACGCACCCCTTCACCTACAGGGACGTATATCCTGGCGCGGCTCAATGCGTTTTGTGATCCTGAACTCGATGGGGTGATTGAAGTGCGGGTGTATGATCGATTGGGACAGGGTGTGCCCGGTGTGCCGGTGACGTTCTCGTGGACGGGGAACCAGTCCGATCGCGCGTTCACCGGGTTGAAGCCCAGCCGTGGGCCAGGCTTCGCTGATTTCGATATGCAAGGCGATTATGCCTACAGGGTATCGATCCCAGATTTGCTGTCCGAGGTACGCGCGGTGGAGCCGGTGCCCTGTGAGGCGGTCACGGACAGTGGCACAGTGACTACCACGACTTCTTACCGGATCGATTTTCAGCAGCAGGCCAACTAGAAATTTCCCCTTTGGGGGATTTGTGGATGTATTTCTCGGAGAAATAGCGCGGGCGCGATCATTTTTTGAT
>DAOUFU010000172.1:0-52645 GCA_034429275.1 Anaerolineae bacterium
GCGGATAAGGATATGACATTATGATCGATGCGCTGCGGAATGCCTTTCGACTGCCCGATCTTCGGCGCAAGATGCTTTATACGCTGTTCATCCTGGTGATCTACCAGTTCGCCGCGCACGTGACGGTGCCCGGTGTGGACCGGGGGGCACTGGACCAGTTGTTTCAGGATGATTCCCAGGGCTTTCTGAGCGTATTGAACTTGCTGTCGGGTGGCGCAGTCTCCAACTTCAGCGTGATTGCGAACGGCGTGTATCCCTATATCACCGCCTCCATCATCCTGCAACTGCTGGTCCCCATCATCCCGCGCCTGGAAGCGATCGTCAAGGAACCGGGCGGGCAGCAGAAACTCAACCAGTACACCTACTACCTGGCAATCCCCATGGCTGCGCTGCAATCTATCGGCCAGATCAACATCTTCCAGAGCCAGGTGAACCAGAGTGTCTCAGGTGCGCCACAGCTTATCCCAGGCTTTGGGTTTGGCTCCGGCGATGATTTGTTGACCACCTTCTCGGTGATCGCCACCATGACAGCGGGGACGATGTTCGCTATCTGGCTGGGCGAGCTGATCACCGAGCAAGGGATTGGCAACGGCCTGTCGGTCATCATCTTTGCCGGCATCGTGGCGCGAGTGCCTTCGGGCCTGTACCAGCTGCTGCAGACGCACTTCGTCTTCAACCTGACGGCGTTCGTGCTGCTGACCCTGGTCACAGTGGTGGTGATTGTGATGATCCAGGAAGGGGTGCGCCGTATCCCCGTGCAGTACGGCAAGCGCGTGCGTGGGCGCAAGCTCTATGGCGGCGGCTCGACTCATATTCCGCTGAAGGTCAACACGGCGGGCATGATCCCGTTGATCTTCGCCCAGTCGATTGTGACGTTCCCGGCGATCATCGCGGGGTTCTTCAGCGGTACGTTTGCGACGCGGATTCAGAACACATTCGGCAATCAGCAGGGGTTCACCTACTGGTTCATCTACTTCCTGCTGGTGGTTGGCTTCACCTACTTCTATACTGGCGTGATGATCCAGAACCAGAACCTGGCCGATAACCTGCAAAAGAACGGCGGGTTCATTCCTGGCATTCGTCCGGGGCGTCGCACGCAAGATTATATCAACCGCATCGTCAATCGGATCACCCTGGTTGGTGCAGTGTTCCTGGGTACGGTCGCCATCCTGCCCGGCATCATGCAGGTGATCCAGCGGCTGGTTTTGGGCGAGGCAGCAGTGAGCCGCAACCCTGCCCTGGTGATCAGCAGCGCCGGTTTGATCATCGTCGTGGGCGTGGTGATCGATACCATGCGCCAGCTCGAAGCGCAGCTCACCATGCGCAACTACGATGGGTTCATGCGCTGAGCGCCGGACCCACGACCATCGAGCTTTGTGAGTGACACAAGTCAACGCGGCAAGATCACAGCTTGAGGTGCGAACAGTCGATACGTTCGCACCTCAGCACGCAGCTTGCTTGTGGTGAGGTGTTGGCGGTTGGAGCCGGTTATGTCTGTAATTCGGAAAACTCCGGAAGAACTGATCCTGATGCGCGAAGCCGGGCGTATCACAGCCCTGGCGCTCCAGGCCATGCGCGAAGCCGTCCGGCCTGGCATCAGCACCAAAGAACTGGATCAGATCGCGGCGGACGTGATCTATTCGCACAATGCCAAGCCCGCCTTTTTGGGATACCCACCGGGCAGCCCGCACCCGTTCCCGGCAACGGTGACGGTATCGATCAACGAAGAACTGGTTCATGGTATCCCGCGGGCCGACCGTTTCCTCAAGGAAGGCGATATCGTCAGCCTGGACTGCGGAGCGATCTACAAGGGGTTTGTCGGTGACTCGGCGTTCACGATGGGCGTGGGCCAGATTTCGCCCGAAGCGCAGCGGCTGCTGGATGTCACCGAAAAGGCGCTGGCCATCGGGCTGGATGCAGCGCGCGCCGGTAACGAAACCAGCGACATTTCGCGCGCAGTGCAGAAATATGTCGAAAGCCAGGGGTTCAGCGTCGTGCGCGAATACACCGGGCATGGCGTGGGACGCTCGATGCACGAAGAACCTCAGGTTCCCAACTGGTGGCCACCGGCCCGCCAGCGTGTTCGGGGGTGGCGCAGCGTCACCCTGGTACCGGGGATCACCTTTGCAGTTGAGCCAATGGTCAATGCCGGGCGTCCTGAAACGCGCGTGCTGGACGATCATTGGACGGTGGTGACACAGGACGGCAAGCTGTGCGCTCATTTCGAGCACACGATCGCCATCACTCCTGAAGGACCGCCGTTGATCCTGACCGCGCTTTAGGTCGGGCGGCTCCACGCGGAAAGTTAACCCTGGTCAAGTCGGTAAGTTTTCGTTAAAATACCAAATCCGTCAGGCGGTCGTGACCGCCAAAGTACGAGGAGATTGTGCATCGATGGCACGTATTGAAGGTGTCGACCTCCCGCGTAATAAGCGCGTTGAAGTGGCGCTGACCTACATCTATGGCATTGGGCCGACTCGCTCCAAAGCGATCCTTGAGCAGACGGGTGTGAATCCGGATACACGCGTCAAGGACCTCACCGAAGCGGAAGTCCAGACTCTGCGCGAGAGTGTCGGCCAGTACCGCGTTGAAGGTGAACTGCGCCGTGAAGTGCAGATGAACATCAAGCGGCTGATCGAAGTGGGCAGCTATCGCGGTCTGCGTCATCGTCGGAATCTGCCGACGCGCGGGCAGCGTACCAAAACCAATGCGCGTACTTGCAAGGGACCGAAGAAGACGGTGGCCGGACGTGGTCGTCGTCGTGGGGCCAAGAAGAAATAACCGCGCGCCCCAAGCTGGGGAGCACGCCGCTATGCTCGGTGCCGCGCGCGCGGCGTGACACGCGAGTCGCCGGGGTGCCCCGTTTAACACGGTGCCAGCGACCCCATGAAATTGGTGGTGAGAGAGTCGCCGGGGCCGTGTTAGCGTTTGAGCAGGTAGCGACGTTTTCGTAGCAAGAGAGCCAGGAGAAAGCGAATACGATGGGACGTAGTCGGAAGGGGCCACGCCGTGGGCCACGCAAGATCAAAAAGAACATCCCCTACGGACAGGCGCACATTCACGCGACCTTCAACAATACGATCGTGTCGATGAGCGATCAGCAGGGGAACGTGGTGGCCTGGGCTAGCGCAGGAACCGCAGGGTTCAAGGGGAGCCGCAAGAGTACACCTTATGCGGCGCGTATGGTCGCCCAACAGGCGTCCGACAATGCCAAAGAGCAGGGAATGCAGGAAGTGGACGTTTTCATTAAAGGGCCGGGGCCGGGCCGCGAAGCCGCGATCCGGGCGATCCAGGCCAGCGGGCTGAAGGTGCGCTCGATCACCGATATCACGCCCGTTCCGCACAACGGGGTGCGTCCCCCTAAGAAGCGGCGCGTCTAATCTCGAAGGAAGGCAGCCCTGGTGGCTGCCAGCAGCCGGAAGGCTGCTTGTATTAGCACGACGAGTGGTGTAAACACACTTGTCCTGGTGTGGAGGAAGCCTAACATCAATGGCTCGTTATACTGGACCTGTTTGTAAGTTGTGCCGCCGCGAAGGGGAAAAGCTGTTCCTCAAAGGCGCGCGGTGTCTGTCTCCCAAATGCTCGGTCGAACGTCGCACCTATCCGCCCGGACAGCATGGCAAGGATGCCCAGTTCCGGCGCGGGCGTGGGTCGGACTACGCTTTGCAGCTTCGCGAGAAGCAGAAGGCGCGCCGCGTGTATGGCGTCCTTGAGCGCCAGTTCCGCCGGTACTTCCGCGAAGCGCTCAATCGTCCCGGCCTGACGGGGTCCAATTTGCTCTCTATTCTCGAATCCCGGCTGGATAATGTGGTATTTCGCCTGGGTTGGGCCGAATCGCGCAACCATGCGCGTTTGCTGGTCCAGCACGGCCATATTGTCGTGAACGGTCGTCGTACCAATATTCCCTCGTACCTGGTACGTCCGGGCGATGTGGTGGCCGTGCGCGAGGAAAGCCGAAACCGGGCGTATTTCAAGGAACTGCGCCAGATCATTGATGACCGCGCAGCGACTCCTGAATGGTTGGCGCTAGATGGTGCCGCGCTCAAGGGTACGGTTCAGCGCGCGCCCGAACGTCGCGATATTGATCTGCCACTGAACGAACAACTCATCGTGGAATACTATTCGCGCTAATGCCAGGCGGATATTTCCTCAAGAGTGAGACAGTCCCAGTCAAGAGGAGGGGGCGTGGTTACTAACAACATGGTGTTGCCTAAGATTGAGGGCGATGCTACCTCCCAGAAGTATGGGCGCTTTATCATCAGCCCCCTGGAACAAGGTTTCGGGATCACAGTGGGCAATGCGCTGCGACGTGTGCTCCTGTCTTCGCTGCCAGGGGCCGCGGTGACGTCCATCCGCGTCTCTGGGGTTCACCACGAATTTTCGGCGATCCCCTATGTCAAAGAGGACATGACGCAGCTCATTTTGCAGGTCAAGCAACTGCGTCTGAAGCTGTACGATGCCGAATCGGCCCGCCTGCGCCTGGAAGTCCATGGCGAAGGCACGGTCACGGCGGCGGATATTTTGTGCCCGGCGGAAGTGGAGATCATCAACCCCGATCTGTACCTGTTCACGGCAGACGCGGAAGATGCTCAGCTTGAGATCGAGTTCACTGTCCAGCAAGGGCGCGGGTTTTCGTCGTCGGAAGACCGGGGCCGGCTGCCCATTGGCGAACTGCCGGTGGACGCTATCTACAGTCCGATCAAGCGCGTGAAGTACGACGTTGAGCGTGCTCGCGTGGGGCAGCGCACAAACTACGACAAACTCATTCTGGAAATCTGGACCGATGGCACCATTCGCCCGGAAGAGGCTATGAGCCAGGCGGCAGAAATCCTGATGAAACACCTGATCATCATCGCCGGTGTCAGCGAAGAATCGCTGATGCCGCCGATGGAAGAGGTGGCAGAGCCTGATCCCAACGCACTGCCGCCCGAAACCTACGAGACGCCCATCGAAACGCTGGACCTGAGTGTGCGCGTGTTCAATTCGCTCAAGCGCACCGGGATTACCAACGTGGGCGAGGTGCTCGAAATGCTGGATCGCGGGCCAGATGCGATGCTCGCCATCCGCAACTTTGGTGAAAAATCGCTGGATGAACTCGTGTCGCGGCTCAAAGAGAAGAACTATCTCGCGGATGACCACGAGATCTTCTCGCACGGCTAGACACGCGATCACAAGGACGTATTGACATGCGACATCGTGTAGCAGGAAAGCATTTGGGGCGGAATACCGACCAGCGCAAGCTGCTGCGGCGCGGCCTGATGAACGATCTGTTCCGCCATGAATGCATCACAACCACTGAAGCCAAGGCTCGCGCTGTGCGCGCGGAAGCCGAAAAAATGATCACGATTGCCAAGCGCGCTCTTGCCGACGGTGACCGTTCGCGCGAAGTGGCCGCCCGGCGGCTGGTGTTTGCTCGCCTGCGCGATAAAGATATCGTGGCGAAGGTGTTCTCGGACCTGGCTCCGCGCTACCAGGTGCGACCGGGTGGGTATACCCGGATGCTCAAGCTGGGGCTGCGCCAGGGCGACGCTTCCAAGATGGTCCTGTTGGAGCTGGTGGACCGTCCGCAGGACTAAGACGAGGGCAGCCTGCTCGCCTGGTGCCGAACTGTGCGGGGTGCGAATTGCCCCGCTTCCAGCCAGGCACGGGGCCAGCAGGTTGAATGTGCGGTGAAGATAGTGACGCGCTACCGGGCTGTACTGGCTTATGATGGCACTCACTATCTGGGGTTTCAACGCCAGGCTGCGAATGCCCCGACCATTCAAGGGGCGCTCGAAGCGGCTGTTGAGCAGGTGACGACCCAACGCGTAACCGTCATAGGCGCGGGGCGCACCGATACCGGTGTTCATGCATCCGGGCAGGTGATCGCGTTCGATGTGGTGTGGAATCACACGCCGGACGACCTGCTCCGGGCATTGAACGCAACGCTGCCGGAAGATATCGCGCTGCAAACCCTGGAGGTCACCGAAGCGGATTTTCATCCGCGTTTTGATGCCCGAAGCCGCACGTATGAGTACACCGTGCTCGAGGCTCCGGTCCGGCAGCCTTTTTACCAACGATATACGTGGCAGGTGTCGCTCCGGCAGGCGCTCGATAGGAGTGCGATGCAGGCCGGGGCCGCCCTGCTGCTCGGCACGCACGATTTCGCCACGTTTGGCCGTGCGCCACAGGGTGACAACACCGTGCGCGAGGTGTTGTGCTCGGAGATCGTGTGCGATCCGCTGCATGAAGGGCTGATCCGCTACCGCATCGAGGCGAATGCCTTCCTGTACCGGATGGTCCGGCGCATCGTGGGCGCGCTGTTCAGGGTCGGGACCGGAAACCTCACCGTTGAGGAGTTCGCGCAGGCGCTGCGCGCGGCGGATGGCGACTGGCCGAACCAAACGGCCCCGGCACGGGGGTTGTGTTTAGTCAAGGTCACCTATTGAGTATTGCGGGAAGACGCCCGCTTGGAGTATGTGAAATGCGAATCAAAACCTACGCACCCAAGCCGGAAGATATCCAGCGCGAGTGGTATGTGGTCGATGCCAAAGACAAGAATCTAGGGCGTCTTGCCAGCCAGATTGCGCACATTCTTCGCGGCAAACACAAGCCGACCTTCACGCCCAATACGGATATGGGCGACTTCGTGATCGTGCTGAACTGTGGCCAGATTCAGGTCACGGGCAACAAGCTGGATGAGAAGATTTATTACCGTCATTCCGGCTATCCCGGTGGCTTGTATCAGCGCACAATGCGTGAGCAGCTGGCCAAGTTCCCGGACCGCGTTTTGTACGAGGCCGTGCGCGGGATGCTGCCCAAGAACAAACTGGGCCGCGCAATGATCAAGAAGCTGAAGATCTATCCTGGTTCGACCCATCCGCATGAGGCCCAGAAGCCCAAAGCGTTGGACCTGTAGGCACACAGAGGGTAAAAGACAACTATGGCATCACAGTATTATGAAGGCATTGGGCGGCGCAAGCGGGCAAGTGCGCGCGTGCGGCTGTGGACGGGCGGTAACGGTAGCGTCGTGATCAATGACAAGCCGGGTGAAGAATTCTTGCCGCGCGAAGGCGATCTCGACATCGCCCTGGAACCGCTGCGCGCGGTAGGCCAGGACTCGGCTTACAATGTAACCGTGAAAGTCGCCGGCGGCGGCATCACCGGTCAGCGCGACGCGATCCAGCTCGGCCTGGCTCGTGCCCTGTTGAAGATTGAGCCGGAATGGCGTAATGCGCTGCGCGCTGGGGAATATCTCTCTCGTGACCCGCGCATCAAAGAGCGCAAGAAGCCCGGCCTCAAGCGCGCCCGTAAGGCCCCGACCTACACCAAGCGTTAATCGGCAGCCGGTTGTTGGTCGTTGCCAAACACAGCACACAGGCAAATCCCTGAACATGAGCAGGGACTTTGCCTGTTTTGCGTTATAAGCTACCGGCACACCTGCCAGCACTGTGAGGAATGATCATGAGCATTCGCGAATTCCTGCCCCACCTGGACCCGCTCTGCGCGGCTTTGAACCTGGATGACCTCGATGGGGTGCAGCTTTATGAGGCCGGTAGACTGTTGACATTCCACCATCCGCCTCTCAATCCCGATGTAGGAGCGCTGCTGTTGCTGGCGGGCGAATTGTCGCTGGGTGGGCTGCGGCATGTGCTGCTCAATCAGTATCCGCCAGAGCATTTGCTGCGGCTGGCAGAAGGCAGCCCGGCGGCAGTCACCGTTCAGGATGTGCGGCTGAGTGACCTGGATGGGGTGTGGTCGGGCGAGTGGGGGGCGCTCTATGTGCCGCCGCTGGCGCAGGCGAGCAGCTTCGAGCGCTGCCAGGAGAGCATCGCGCATTTGCGCGCGCCGGAAGGCTGCCCCTGGGACCGCAAGCAGACTCATGCCTCGCTGCGTCCCTATCTGCTCGAAGAAACGTACGAGGTGTTGGACGCGCTCGATTCGGGCAATCTTGACGACCTTCGCGAGGAACTGGGCGACCTGCTGCTGCAGATCGTCCTGCACAGCCAGATCGCGGTGGACCTGGGTGAATTCCGTATGGCCGATGTGATCGCGCATATCAACGCCAAGATCATCCACCGTCATCCGCACGTCTGGGGCGATGTCAACGTCACCGGCGAGGACGATGTCAAAGTGAACTGGGATAAGCTCAAGCAGGCGGAGAAAAACGCCCGGAACGGCCAGGACGCGGATGCACCGCCGGTTGTCGAATCGCGGCTGGATGGAGTGCCCCGTTCACTGCCCGCCCTGTCGCAGGCTTTCACCTATCAAGATCGCGCAGCCCGCGTCAAATTTGACTGGGATACCCTGGAGCCGGTTGTCGCTAAAGTGCGCGAGGAACTCGACGAGGTGCTGAACGCGGACGGAGACGACGATCGGGCCGGGGAGATGGGCGATCTGTTGTTCGCGGTGGTGAATTGGGCGCGCTGGCTCAACATCGACCCGGAATCGGCCTTGCGCGGTGCGAATATGCGCTTCTATCGCCGCTTTCACTACATCGAGCAGCAGGCTGCCGCTCAGCATAAGGCTGTGGATGATCTGACGTTTGAGGAAATGGACGCTTTGTGGGAAGCGGCCAAAGACGCCGGGCTATAGCCAGAGGCGCGCCAGTCTGCCGCGCAGAATGCGCGCGATTCCCTGCCGGGGCGGTGTCAAGCGTCGCGTGCAATCGACCGTTGACGAATGGCCTACTTCCTGGTAAAGTGGACTTCTCAGGGCCGTGTAGCTCTGGGGGAAGTGTTCCACCGCGCTGCAAGTCCTCGCTTGAGTCAATCGCCATCTGAGTAAACAACAGGGTCAAGAGTTCATGAAACGTCCGTTGTCGAACTGCGCCAGGACACGTCATCGTGCGGCAGCGCGCGATTTCCAGCGCCCGGTGATTCGGCGGACTCCTGTGATTCAGCCAATGGCGGCCTGGCCTGAAGCCGGTTCCACCGATTCTCATTCGTTACGAAACCACCCAATGTCGGGTGGTTTTTTTTGTGGGAGAGGGATATGACCAACGCGACCACTCAAAACCATGTTGATCTGCGGCAGTCCCGGCGGTTTTTGCAGATTTACACCCCGCCCAAAATCGATGGTGATTTTATGGGCAAGCACATCATCTCAGTCGAGCAGTTTGACCGTCGTGATCTGCAAATCCTGTTTGATGCCACTGCCTCGCTGCGCAGGCGCATTCGCCAGGGCGATCGGGGCCTGCTCCACCTGACGGCGGGTAAGTTGATGGCAACCCTGTTCTACGAGGCCAGCACCCGAACCGATCTTTCCTTCCAGGCGGCGATGCGTCACCTGGGCGGTGAAGTGGTGGCGGCCAGCAACGGCGTACAATTTTCGTCTATCTACAAGGGCGAGAACCTGGCCGATACGGTGCGCGCAGTCGGCTGTTATGCCGACGTGATCGTGCTGCGTCACCCGGAAGTCGGCTCGTCCTATGAAGCGGCATACTATCTGGACCGTCTGCATGAGCAGATTGATCGCAAGCCCGTGATCGTAAGTGGCGGTGATGGCGTCGGTGAGCACCCCACCCAGGCGCTGTTGGATGCCTACACCATTTACGACTTCAAGAACCACACGCTTGATAACCTGCAGATTACCCTGGTGGGCGATCTCAAGCATGGGCGTACCGTGCACTCGCTGGCCAAACTGATCGCACGCTACGACGCGCAGGGAGCGACCATCAACTTCGTCGCGCCCGAAATGTTGCGGATGCCGCAAGAAATTATCACCTATGTTCAGGAACGGGGAGTCACTACGCGCGAGACCGACAACCTGTTCGATGTGCTTGGCGAGACGGATGTGATCTACTGGACGCGCGTGCAGGAAGAACGCTTCGCCGATCCTGCCGATTATGAGGCCATCAAGGACCGGTTCATCATGACGCCGCCGGTTCTGGCGCAGGCCAAGGCCGATGCCATATTGATGCATCCTCTGCCGCGTAAAAACGAGATGGGCACGCCTGAGGACCATGATCTGCTGGATGCCGACTCGCGCGCGGTGTACTTCCAGCAGATGGAGAACGGAATGTTCGTGCGAATGGCACTGTTGGCCAAAGTGCTGGGCGGGTTGTGGGTCTAGCATGGCGGGCCGGCTGACACTTCCTGGGATGCTTGATCCGCACGTGCATTTGCGCGGGCTGGATTGGGCACACAAGGGCACTTTTGCCAGCGAGACGGCGGCAGCGGTGGCCGGGGGCTATTGGGCAGTGCTGGATATGCCCAATACCGCCCCCTCGACCATCGACCGGGCGGCATTAGTGGCCAAGAAACGCGCGATCCGGGCCGAGGCCGTGTGTGATTGGGGCCTGTATTTCGGGGCGAGTCAGTCCGACAATACGGCGGAATTCGCAGCCGTGGCAGGGCAGGTGTGCGGCCTGAAGATCTATAACAACGCGACTACCGGCACGCTGTTGATCGAAGACCAGGCCCTACGCGAGCGCATCTACCGGGCATGGCCAGCCTACCGGCGAATCGCCGTGCACGCCGAGGGGCAGACCGTGGCCGACATCCTGGCGTTGGTGCGCATCACGCGCACGCCGACTCATTTCTGCCATATCAGCACCGCCGAAGAGATTACACTGCTGCGCGCTGCCAAAGCTGAGGGCCTGCCGGTTTCGGTGGGGGTGACGCCACATCACCTGTTCTTGACAGACGCCGATGTGCGCACGTTGGGCGCACTGGGGCGTATGAAACCTGAACTCAAGACCCAGGCCGACCAGGACGCACTGTGGGCAGCGGTGAACGATGGTACGGTCGATGTGGTGGAATCAGATCACGCACCGCACACCCTGGCTGAAAAACAGGCGGATCCGGCCCCCTCGGGTGTGCCGGGGTTGGAGACCACGTTGCCGCTGCTGCTAACGGCGGCGCACCAGGGCCGGTTGACGCTCGACCGGATCGTGGACCTGGTGGCGCTGCGTCCCCAGCAGATATTCGAATTGGTGCCGCCCCCTCAAACCTATACAGTAGTGGACCTGGACGCAGCCTATACCATCCATCGTGATGTCTTGCATACCCTGTGCGGGTGGTCTCCATTCGAGGGGATGCAGGTGACGGGGCGAGTGGTGGAGGTCTGGATCAGGGGACGGCAGGTGTTCGATGGGGAGCGTATCCTGGCGGAGCCGGGGAGCGGTAAGGACCTGTTTGGGGAGGATGCATGAGCCGGGCGGCTGAGCGCTATGGAGCAGGCCTTCGCAGGGCGATGGTGTGGGGCGTTGATGTGGGGTTTCGTCGGCTGGCGCGCCCGGTGATCTTTCGCGCATCAGCTCAGCAGGCCCACGAGCGGATGAAGGTCTGGTTGCGCCTGGCCGATGACTGGCCGGTGGCGAGCGTACTGGCAGCTTTGGCCGGGCAGGTGGGGCAGGTTCACCATCCTGTGATGGTGGGCGGTGTGCGGCTTTCCAGCCCGTTCATCCTGGCGGCAGGGCTGGTCAAGGGGGATGGGTTCGAATCGGAGAATGAAGCGCTGCGCGCCGTCGAAGCTGGACGCAATATCATACCGGGCTGGAAGAGCATTCCCCGCATGGCCGGGCTGGTCGAATTCGGTTCATTCACACGCTGGCCGCGCCTGGGTAACCCCGGCACAGTCGTCTGGCGCGACGCAGCCACCCGCTCCACCCAGAATCGAGTCGGGCTGCGCAATCCCGGCGTACAGGCCGCGGCATCCTTTCTGGCAGCCCGGCGCGATCGGCTGCCCGCGCAGTATGGCCTGAATATCGCCGTCAGTCCTGGTGTGGATGATCCTGCGCAGCAGGCCGACGAAGTGGTTTTTGGGCTGGCCACATTTGTCGAGCAGGGCGTCCTGCCGGGTTGGTTTACGCTGAACCTGAGCTGCCCCAATACAGAAGATGATCCGGGTGGGCACCAGACTGCCGGGCAGGCGCGCATTGTGTGCGGCGCAGCGGCAGACTATCTGCGACGGCACGCCGGTGACCGACCCCTATGGGTCAAGCTCAGCCCGGCGTTGGGTGATGAGCAATACGTTGCGCTGATGACGGTGCTCAGCGAGGTGGGTGCACGTGCGGTGATTGCGACCAATACGCTGGGGCAGCCCGCACCGGGGCAGCCCCACTTGAGCGCAGGCATTGGCGGAGGGCGGCTGTATGCCCATGCGCTGGCCGCAGCGGGACAGTTAATGCGCGCGCGGCAGGTATTGGGCAGCGCGGTGGATGTCATTGGGTGTGGCGGTGTGCTCGATGGCTCTTCATTCCTGGCGTATCGGGCGATGGGAATCCAGGCAGTGCAGTACTGGTCGGCGCTGGTCTTTCGCGGTCCTCTGGCGGCGGCGATTATGGCACGTGAGGCCGGCATGCGGTAACCGGTCAGGCTGGGGAAGCTCTGGTGGCGTGTGGTACAATCTGGCGGGGGCGAATGCTGCGAAGTGTGGCATCGCCCCTGCTGTAATCTAACGCTCGTAGAAAGAGTAGCCCTTGATCCGCGATATTATCGGTCGTTTGTCTGCCGAACTGGGTTTGCGCCGCGACCAGGTGCAGCGCACCGTCAGTTTGTTCGACGAAGGCAGTACCGTGCCCTTTGTGGCACGTTATCGAAAAGAAATCACCGGCAGCCTGGACGAAGAACAGCTTCGGACACTGTTGGAGCGGCTGACGTATCTACGCAAACTGGCCGAACGCCAGGATGCAGTGATCGCCAGCATCACCGAGCAGGGAAAACTCACCCCAGAGTTGGAAGAGGCCATCCTCAGCGCCGATACCCTGCAGATCGTCGAAGACCTGTACCTGCCCTATAAGCCCAAACGACGCACGCGCGCAACCATAGCCATTGAGCGCGGGTTAGAACCGTTGGCCGACCTGATCGCGGCGCAAGGCAGCATCGGTGACAGCCTGTCGGCGCTTGCGAGTCCCTTCCTCTCCGACGATGTGCCTTCGATCGAAGAGGCTCTGCAGGGCGCGCGCGATATCGTTGCTGAGCGGATCGCGGACGATGCGCGGGTGCGCGAGGTGGTACGCCGTCTCACCCAGCAGCAGGGGGTGATCGGTGTTCAGGTGGCTGATGCCAGCAAGGACGCCAAAGGTGTCTACCGCGTCTACTATGAATTCCAGGCGGGTGCACGCACGATTCGCCCGCACCAGGTGTTGGCTATCAACCGGGCGGAGCGCGAGGATGTGCTTCGAGTGCGCATCAGCGCACCGGATGATGCAGTCCTGGCATGCCTGGCACAGTTGTATCCCCCCAATCCCCGTTCCCCGCTGGCCGGGCAGCTTGATCTGGCGACGAAGGATGCATATAAGCGGCTGATCATCCCGGCCATCGAGCGCGAAATACGCCGCGCGTTGACCGAACGTGCCGATGAGCACGCCATCGGCGTGTTTGCGACTAACCTGCGCGGTTTGCTGCTTCAGCCGCCGGTGAAGGATCATAACGTCATCGGGATCGATCCGGGGTTTCGCACCGGCTGCAAGGTCGCGGTTGTGGATTCTACGGGCAAGGTGTTGGATACAGCGACGATCTATCCCCATCCGCCGCAGAACCAGCGGGCCGAGTCGATGGCACCGCTGGCGGCGCTGGCGAAGCGCTACCGGGCCGACCTGTTCGCCATTGGCAATGGCACGGCTTCGCGAGAGACCGAAGACCTGGTGGCTGAAATCATCCGCACACACGGCGGCGCGCAGTACGTGATGGTCAACGAGGCGGGTGCCTCGGTATATTCAGCGTCGCCTTTGGCGCGGGCCGAGCTGCCGGAGCTGGATGTCTCTATGCGCGGCGCGGTATCGATTGCCCGGCGTGTGCTGGACCCGTTAGCCGAACTGGTCAAGATCGATCCCCGTAGCATCGGCGTCGGCCTTTACCAGCACGATGTCGATCAGAAGGCGCTGGCGACGAAGCTGGACGAGGTGATCGAAACGGTGGTGAACAGCGTGGGGGTCAATGTCAACACCGCCTCGCCTGCGCTGCTGCAGCACGTTGCCGGGTTAGGCCCCAAGCTGGCCGAGCGGATCGTTGAATGGCGCGACCGGGAGGGATGTTTCCGTTCGCGCGAGGCTCTTCGCCAGGTCAAGGGTATGGGCGAAAAAACATTTGAGCAGGCGGCGGGTTTTTTGCGAGTGCCGGACGGTGACAATTTGCTCGACAACACCGGCGTTCACCCGGAGTCCTACCCGGTGGTCGAACGGTTGTGTAACCATCTGGGCCTGTCGCTGGACGATCCGCGCCTGGCCGAACGTGTGCGCGAACAACGTGCCCGGCTCAACGTGCCTGCGCTGGCGGAGCAGATCGAGGTGGGGGTGCCCACGCTGGAAGATATTCTCAGCGACCTGGCGCGGCCTGGCCGAGACCCGCGCAGCGATCTTGACGCGCCGGTGCTGCGCTCGGACGTGCTAAAGATCGAAGATTTGCAGCCCGGCATGGCGCTGCGCGGCACGGTGCGTAACGTTGTTGACTTTGGAGCGTTTGTAGATATAGGTGTCAAGCAGGACGGGCTGGTTCATGTCTCCGAAATGGCCGATTACCGCGTAGCCAGCCCGTATGAGGTAGTGAGCGTGGGCGACGTGATCGATGTCACCGTGCTGGGGATCGACCTGGACCGGGGCCGGATCGCGTTGAGTATGCGGCGTACATAGGCGGCGGCGTGCGCGAATCGCCGCAAACGCGACCGGTATTCAATCGAGGGAAGGTGTGTCATGGAACTTGCTGTGGGTGCGCAGGCCAGCCGGACAAAGACATTCACCGAGGCCGATGTGCAAGCCTTCGCCCAGGTGACCGGCGATTTCAACCCCGTCCACCTGGATGAGACGTATGCCGCCGGGACCTCGTTTGGCCGCCGGATCGTGCATGGGATGCTGACTGCCAGCCTGATCTCGGCAGCGTTGGCGAACGATCTGCCTGGTGAAGGCACAATTTACCTGAACCAGACCCTGACCTTCAAGAAGCCGGTTTTTATCGGTGATACCATCACGGCGCAGCTTGAAATTACCGCCTTGAATGAGCGGCGGCGGATCGTCACACTCAGCACGGTCTGCACCAACCAGGAAGGCGTGGTTGTGTTGACGGGTGAAGCCGTCGTCATGGCCCCTGCGCCGCCAGACTCCACCACTCATTGAGCGTACTTGACACCCTATCAGTCAAGGTTATCATAGAGCGACCTAGCAGGCAGACTGCCGCAGGACAAGGAGAGAGCAGACATGGCAGACTTGACGAATCGTGTGGCGTTGGTGACAGGCAGCGGCCAGGGAATCGGGCAGCGTGTGGCCCTGGAACTGGCCAAACGCGGCGCGACCGTGGTGACTAACGACGTGGTCGGAAAGAATGCTGAGGAAACCCTGGCGCAAATCCGCGCGCTGGGCGGCGATGGCCTGGCGATTCAGGCGGATGTCACCGACGCGGCGCAGGTGGAAACGATGGTCCAGGCGGCGGTGGATAAGTTCGGGCAGATCGATATCCTGGTGAACAACGCGGGTACCACGCGCGATAATTTGATTATGCGGATGTCCGAAGAAGATTATGATTTTATCCTGCGGGTGAATCTCAAGAGCGCGTGGTTGTGCTCGAAGGCTGTTGTTCGCCCGATGATGCGCAAAAAATATGGGCGCATCGTGAATATGTCGAGCGCCAGCGGACTCATGGGGCAGGCGGGACAGACCAATTACAGCACCAGCAAGGCGGGAATGATCGGGCTGACCAAGGCGCTGGCCCGCGAGGTGGCCTCGCGTGGGATCACGGTGAACGCGGTTGCACCAGGGTTCATCAAAACTGCTTTGACCGAGAAGATGCCGCAAGACATCCTGGAAGAGCTGGTGAAGCTGATCCCGTTGGGGCGGGTAGGGCAGGTCGAGGACATCGCCTATGCGGTGGCGTTCCTGGCCTCGGACGAAGCCAGCTACATCACCGGCCAGGTGCTGTCAGTCGATGGCGGCTTGGTGATGAGCTAGGCGGGAATCTCCATTTCTGGATGCCAAAAGGGTGCATTTCGGGTTTTGGTTTAAACTGTCATGTTCGACGCTGGGCGCACAGCCACCCGATGTTTGGGTTGCTGCCGTGCCCAGATCGTGAAATGCACCCATTGACAAAATAGCCCATAGGCCGCGCTGCGACGTATAATAGGTAATGCAAGATCGGGTTTGGGGAAAGGGTTCATCCACGGTGATGGTGACTCCGCGACATCCTAACGATACAGTGACCATTGCTCCCGGCGTTCTTCTGACCATCGCGCGTATGGCGACGCTTGGCGTGCAGGGCGTAATCCGTATGGGGAGTACACCGGGCGGCGTGGACCGGTTTTTGCGCCGGGTCCCAGCAGCGAACGGTGTGCAAATGTCGATAGAGGGCGACACGGTCACTGCTCATCTTTACGTGGTTGCCGACGCGGGGGTGAATTTACGCTCGATGTGCATCGAGGTCCAGAAGGCTGTCTCCAGGTCGATTCGCGAAATCCTGGGGATGAAGGTGGCCTCGGTGAATGTGCACGTTGAAGATGTCGCCTTTGTGCAGCCCATTCCTCCACAAACTTCCTAAGCGGCCAGGGGGACCTATTGGCACTCATAGACTATCGCCACCAGGCGCGCTGCATCGCGCTGCAGGCCCTATACGAACTTGATTGTACTACTCACCCAGTGGGGCAGGTTCTCCAGGAACGCCTGGAAACTGAGCTTGCGCACTTGCGGAATTTGTACGAGCGTGATCATGGCGCGACGAATAACCTGGCGGAGAAGCTCACCCTGGAACAAGCGCTGGAACAGGCGCGCGAGGTGGCTCATCGCCTGGTGATGGGCGTGTTGGAGCACAAGGCGCGCATCAACACCCTGATTCGCCGCTATGCGCCGGAATGGCCGTTGGATCAGATCGCTGTGATCGATCGAAATATCCTGCGGATCGCCATCTTCGAACTGCTCGTTGATTCCTCCATTCCGGTCAAGGTGGCGATCAACGAAGCTGTTGAGCTGGCGAAGACGTTCGGCAGCGAAAGTACGCCGCGTTTTGTGAACGGCGTGCTGGGCACGATGACGGCTCGCGAAGGCGATCTACATGCCGCCAACGGCACGCACCGCGACGACTCAAACGGCATTCCGCCAGTTGCCGCTCCCTTAAACGATCACGATACCAAACAGCCCTAGCCCGGATGGGCAGCCCACTCATGACTCAGCATCCGACCACGCACGATCCCGAAACTGTCCACCCTGAAAAATACTCAGCCTGGAACGCGCTCACCAAGGATGTGGACGAAACCCCGCAGACGCTGCTTGAGCACCTCAATGAGCTTCGTATCCGGCTATTCAGGTCTGTGATGGCGTTGGCAGTGGGTGTGCTGCTTTCGGTGGCTTTCACCGATAATCTGCTCAAGTATCTGATCAAGCCCTATGGCGACACTCTGCAGACTTTGCGCCCGACTGAAAACATCGTGATGTATTTTCGGGTATCGCTGCTTTCTGGGGCTATTCTGGCCATTCCCTATATGACCTACCAGTTGTTCATGTTTGTTGCGCCGGGCCTCACACGTAAGGAAAAACGCTGGATATATCTGGCGCTGCCCGCGACTACCACTCTCTTTCTGGTGGGTGTGGCGTTTGCCTGGTTCATCCTGGTTCCGGCAGCCATGACCTTCCTGGTCGATTTTCAGAGCGATATTTTCCGCGCGGACTGGACTGCCGATAACTATATTGCCTTCCTGACCTCGCTGTTGTTCTGGATTGGTGTATCGTTTGAGATGCCGGTTGTGGTGTTTGTATTGGCCCGCCTGGGCATCCTCGGCCCGCGCCCGTTGATTCGCAACTGGCGCTTGGCGGTGGTGCTGATCACGGTAGTTGCTGCTTTGATCACGCCCACGGTGGATCCGTTCAATATGCTGCTGGTGATTGCGCCGCTGCTGGTTTTGTATCTGGTCAGTATTGCGACAGCGGCGTTGGCATATCCTCGTGCCCTGCGGCAGTAGGCTGTTGAGCGCGAGCAATATTACCCGTCTAACGTTAGGAGAGATTGGCTGATGTCTCAAACCCGTGTTCTGATTATGGGAGCCGCCGGGCGCGATTTCCACAACTTCAACATGACCTTCCGTGATAATCCCGATTATCAGGTGGTCGCATTCACCGCCACGCAGATTCCCGATATCGATGGCCGGGTGTATCCGGCAGAACTGGCCGGTTCGCTGTACCCCGAAGGAATTCCCATTTACGATGAGCAAGACCTGACACGACTGATCGGCGATCTGGCCGTGGATGAAGTGGTGTTTGCCTATTCGGACGTGACGCATGAAACCGTGATGCATAAAGCCAGCCAGGTTTTGGCGGCAGGCGCAGATTACCGATTGATTGGCCCTGGCCGTACCATGCTCAAAAGCACCAAACCGGTAGTCGGTGTGGGGGCGGTACGTACCGGCTGTGGCAAGAGCCAGACGACTCGCGCGGTCAGTGATGCGCTGCGCCGGCTTGGCTATACCGTCGCGGTCGTCCGTCATCCCATGCCCTATGGTGACCTGGCGAAGCAGGCCGTCCAACGTTTTGGCAGCTATGCCGATCTGGACCTGCACAAAGTGACAATCGAAGAGCGCGAAGAATATGAGCCGCACCTGGATCGTGGGGTGGTGGTGTTCGCCGGGGTAGATTATGAACGCATCTTGCGGGCAGCCGAGCAGGAAGCCGATATTGTGCTGTGGGATGGTGGCAACAACGATCTGCCGTTCTTCCGGCCCGACCTGTATTTTGTGATTGCTGACCCGCTGCGACCCGGTCATGAGCAGAGTTATCACCCCGGTGAAGCGAATTTGCGTATGGCTGACGTGGTCGTGATTAACAAAATCGATACGGCATCGCCGGAGGGTGTGCTGCAAGTGCGCGAAAGTATCCGCGCACTGAATCCGGGGGCGCTGGTGATCGATGCCGCGTCGCCCATTTTTGTGGACGATCCCGCCGCGATTCGCGGCAAGCGTGTGCTGGTGATCGAAGATGGCCCCACGCTGACTCATGGTGAAATGTCCTACGGTGCGGGGGTAGTGGCCGCTCAACGCTATGGGGCGGCAGAACTGGTCGATCCTCGTCCGTATGCGGTGCGCAGCATTGCGGCGACTTTTGAGAAATATCCGACTACGGGCACCTTGCTGCCTGCGATGGGCTATGGGGATCAGCAGCGTGCTGACCTGGAAGAAACGATTCGTCGCACACCGTGCGACATGGTCCTGGTGGCTACACCCATCGACCTGACGCGCGTGATTCATATCGAGCAGCCGGTGCAGCGCGTGCGCTACGAACTGCAAGAGCTGGGCCAGCCAACGGTCTACGATTTGCTAAAGGCCAAGTTTGGCGCGAAGAAGTAAGTCCTTCACCAACGGTCAGAAGCGCGTCGGGGCACTCCCTGGCGCGCTTCTTTATCGCCTGGAGAGCGGGAGACGCAAATCTGCCTGTGCCGGTTATTCCTGCCGTGCGCGGCCTTTCACGGCGCGGCTGGCTGCGCTGGCTGCGTATCGTGGCGATAGTCGTGCTGCTGGCTGCGACAGGTGTACCAACTTTGCTGGGTGCCGGGTTGATGGCGAACCTGCTGTATATGCCGTGCAGTGAACCGGCCATCACCCCTGCTGATTACGGTCATGCCTGGCAGGATGTGACTTTCCCGGCAGGCGGGGGATTCCCGGTGCGCGGCTATTTTATTCCGGGCACGACCGGCGCGGCTGTGATCATCCCCCCGGCGATGGCCAGCGGACGAGGTAACCGCCTGCACGAAGCGGATGTGTTAGCGCGTCATGGATATGCCGTGCTGACGTTTGAATCGCGGCGCTGTGCAGGAATGGGGCCGCTCAGCCTGGGATACAAAGAAGCGGGCGACATCGGGGACGCACTGGCTTACCTTCAATCGCGGGATGATGTAGACTCAGATCGGATCGCGGTGTTCGGGTTTTCATCGGCGGGCGCTGCGGCAGTGATGGCGGCGGCGCGTTATCCCGATCTGCGCGCTGTAATCGCCGAAGGCGGCTATGCCGATTTTGCCAAAGGGACGATAGGACTGGACCAGATGCGTGGTCCGGTGCTGGAAACCCTCTTCAAATGGTCGCTGGCGCAAACCTACCGGGTTGTGACCGGGAAGGCGATCCGGTATTTGTCGCCCCTGGCGGTGATTGATCAGATCGCACCGCGCCCGGTGCTGCTGATCTATGGCAGCACCGAGCGCAGCCTGGAGGGCGGATACCAGCAGTACGCTGCGGCAGGACAGAATGCGGAACTCTGGGTTGTGGCGGGAGCCGGGCACGGAGATTATCTGGAGATTGCCCCGGTGGAATTCGAAGAGCGTGTGATCACATTCCTGGATAAGGCTTTGCAGGCAAGAGGACCTGCGACGGATGAGTGAGTATTATCAAGAATCCGAAGCTGAGGCGGGGTGCGTCCTGGTTGCGGACGATACCCCTCAAACACTTGCTTTGCTCAGCGATCTGCTGCGCTCGAAGGGGTATTATGTTGTCTCGCTGACCAGCAGCCTGGCCGTATTTGAGGCGGTGACCGCGCATACCTTCGATCTGTTGCTGATTGATGTTGAGATGCCGGAGATGGATGGCTATCAAGTATGTTGCCAGCTTAAGGCTAATCCTGCCACCCAGGATATTCCGGTAATCTTGTTGAGTGAAGCGCGGGATACTAACGGCATTCTGAGGGCCTTTGATGTGGGGGCGGTGGACTATATCGCTAAGCCGTTTAAGCTGCGCGAGGTGCTGGCGCGGGTTGCCAGTCATGTGACGCTGGTTCGGCAGCGCCGCCAGATCGAAACGCTGCGCGAGCAGGATCGCCAGGCTTTTGACATGCTCGACCGCATGAAAAACGAGTTTCTGGGCATGGCAACCCATGACCTGAAAAGTCCGCTCAATATTCTGCTGGGCTATACTGGCCTGCTAGCGGAACTCGACGTCATGGAACATGACCGCGATCTGCTACACCAGGCGATTCGCGAGATGCAGCACAGTATCAAGAAGATGCACCTGCTGGTGACCAGTATCCTGGACCTGGCCCAGATGGAAACACGCGCGACGATGGTGGTCAGGCCACTACCGCTTCAACCCGTGTTGGAGGACTGCCTGCACAGTCACGAGATCATGGCACTGGAAAAACAAATCCACCTGGGCCTCCGGCTGCCCGATGAGCCGCTGGTGGTCTCTATGGATACGGATCGCATCTCGCGCGCGATTGATAATCTGCTGGCGAATGCCCTCAAATACACTCCAGATGGCGGGCGTGTGGAACTGAGTGCAGCGCGCCAGGCGGAGCGTGCCGTGATCGAGGTGACAGACTCTGGGTATGGCATACCCGAAGACGCTCTCCCCCATCTGTTCGACGCGTTTTTCCGGGTGGATGATGCGCGTCACCGGGCCAGTGAGGGCAGCGGGCTGGGCCTGGCGGTCGTCAAAACGATTGTGGAACAGCACGGCGGCACGATCGAGGTTATGAGCAAACTGGATGAGGGCAGCACATTCCGTATAACTCTGCCGCTGCATGTGACGGAAATCTGAAGCGCCACAACCTCTGGGAAGGAAAGAAACCGTTGAAACCAACGATCATTGTGCATGGGGGGGCCTGGAAAATTGACGAAGCGACACATGCGGACCACATCGGCGGGACGCATGTGGCGGCGGAGGCGGGCTGGAAGGTCCTGATGGCAGGCGGTTCGGCGATGGACGCAGTCGAGCGCGCCGTCAGCATCATGGAAGACGATCCAACCTTTGACGCCGGGGTAGGCAGTGTGCTCAACCGGGCAGGCGATATCGAAATGGATGCGATCATCATGGATGGTGCGACTCTGGCATTGGGAGCAGTGGCCGCGGTGCGCGGCATCACCAACCCGGTGCAGTTAGCTCGCCTGATATTGCAGGATACCGACCACAGTATGCTGGTGGGCGAGGGCGCGCGTCGATTTGCTGAACTCAAAGGAATGCGGCTGTGTGCAGCGGCGGAACTCACCGTTCAGCGAGAGGTGGATCGTTTCCGCAGTTTGCAGCAGTTGACTGACTATCACCTCTCCGATGGATTCACGCCCAACCCGATGGGCACCGTGGGCGCAGTCGCCATTGACGCAAACGGCCACGTGGCAGCCGCGACATCGACCGGCGGCGCGCACTTCAAAATGCCGGGACGGGTGGGCGATTCACCGCTGGTGGGGTCGGGTGCGTATGCCGACGACCTGACCGGGGCTGCCTCGGCATCGGGACATGGCGAGAGCATTATGCGCGTGGTCTTGTGCAAGACGGCAACCGATGCCATCGGGCGCGGGATGCGCGCCCAGGAAGCCGCCGAGTATGCGATCAAGGGCATGTACGAGCGCGTGAAGGGGTATGGCGGGCTGATCGGCGTTGACCGCGAAGGGCGCACCGGCTTTGCCTACAATTCGCCCCACATGGCGGTTGCCTGGGTAGACAGCGACGGCGATGTCCATGCACGCATCAAGGCATAGGGTGATCTGATGAAGCGATGGTTAGGGTTTGGCGTCAGCGTCATAGTGATCAGCCTGGTGGGAGCGGGGTGCGGTGTGTTTCGTGAAACGCCGCCCACCGTCACGCCGATCTACATCACAGCGACTTCTGTGCACCTGGTCGTGCCAATCGTAGCGACCGAGACCCCCAGCCCAACCTCGGTGCTGGCGGCTACCAGCGCAGTCATGCTACCTACTGCGGGCACACCGACCCTGACGCCCTCTGCCCTGCCGCCCATTACCATGACTCCAACCTTCACCCCGACCGCAACCGATACCCCCGTGCCGCCGGGCGCGGTTAATTACGCTCCGGTGGGCGGTTTTGGCGCGGCGGGCGTGGTGACCTGTGCGACCGCACCCCAGGGCATATTTGCGACCATTATTCAGAACGATGCCAATTTGCAGGCGGCGCTGGGATGCCCGCTGTCGGGCGTGGCGAGCGTGGTCAGCAGCGCGTACCAGCCGCTGCAGAATGGGTTGCTGATCTGGGTCTCGGCCCTGGGCACGCAGCCGCAGCCTGCCATCTATGCGCTGTACAATAACGGGACCTATCAGCGCTTCAATGACAGTTGGCGCGAGGGTGACACCGTCAGCAGCGGTGCGATCCCGCCGGATGGTTTGTTGGAGCCGGTGCGGGGCTTTGGTAAGGTCTGGCGCGAAAGCCCAGGGCTTCGCGACGCGCTCGGTTGGGCCATGACAGGCGAGGTGGGAGGCAGCGCGACCATCCAACTCTTCGAGCGCGGCGAAATGATTGCGATGACGCAGACCGGCCAGACCTACATCCTGATCACCGGCACGCCGGGCACCTGGACCGCGCGCGCAGGGACGTAGCCGTTTCGGCCCGAACTCACCAGCGCTTTCACTTCAGCGTGATGGTCGCGGCCTGGTCGCGGTATGCGCCGGTCGAATCCAGAACCTCAATGTTATGCGGCCTGTTCTCTGAATCGAGCCAATATAACCCTGCATACAGCGCGGCAGTTTCTGGCGGCAGCGCCAGATTGAGCCACACGTAGACGGTATCTCCCGTGCGCCAGTATTCGCCCGGCCAAAAGCTGCGATCCGCCTGTGCGATGCGGCTGCCCTCAGCATCCAGGGCATGGATGAAGACCTGGACGTCCCGTGAACCTGGCGCGTTTAGCTGCCACGCCAGCAAGACCGTCGTCGGCTGAAGCATGTACCCGATCAGATAAGCTTCGTTGGCGAAGCGCACCGGTTCCAACGGGGTCAGGCTCTCCCGCCAGGGATCGCTGGCGAACGGGCGCATGATGATCGGCGGTTCACCGGGGCGGCGTTTGAATACCTGGGAATCGGGCGACGGGCACGGCACGGCTTCGCATGTCTTGAGCGCAAGCTCCCCGACGATCAATTCCAGCCCATTGCCTGCTGGCACCACTGCCATCTCTGTGCCGTTCACAAACCGCACATCCGGCAGGCGATCGAGCAGCACATCCCAGACGGCTGGCGCTTCAAACTGAACGAGCCGGTCATGCTCGCTAATGACCAGCACCGTATCGGGCTGTTGTTCGAGCACGGCTTGCCGTGCATCGAGCAGGTAATGAACGGGCGTCCCAAAGCCGCCTGGCGTGGCATTACGATCCAGGAATCGCAGCAGCGCTGCTGTCAGCCCAATCTGGGTAACGCTCACGACTGCAAGCAAAATACCGCTCACTATTTGCACGGCGAGCCTTCGGCGTGGGGGCAGGGCGGCGGCCAGGGTCGCCAGCCCGATCCCGCACAGGCTGTAGGCAGCCGGCATGAGCGGGATCATGTAGTGGGGCACCACTTCGGTCCAGCTATAGGTAAAGACGATCACAGGCAGCAGCAGCCAGGCGACCAGAATCAGTGCCGACGATGATGTCCACTGCCGCGTGCGCAGGCTGTGCCACAATAACGCCGCTGCCGACACTACCGCTCCCACCGGGATCAGCTTGAGCAGCCCTCCGACATCGGGCACCTGGCTCAGGAAATGTCGGAACTGCTCCGGCCCGGTCAGCGAGTGGATGTTTGTTCCCGCGACGGTGAACCAGGCGAAGTCCAGGGCGGTGCGGCTGATCACGTGCGGCTGTGCCGGATTCGACTCCATTGCCTCGCGCAGGCGGCCAGGGTCGAGCCATCCCTCGCGCGCCGCGCCGATCACAGCAGGCAGCACGACCAACGCGGCCAGCGCCCACGACAGCAGGTGATCGCGCACAGACTGCCGATACTCTGCCGGGCGTAGTCCATACACCGCGATCAAGAGTACCAGGGGGAGCATCACCATCGCGGCGTAGTGAATCTGGATGGTGATGGCCAGCAGCGGCCAGGTGGCCCATATCGCCCACCGCTTGCGCTCGCCATAGCCCAACAGCGCGAGGATCACCGTTCCGACAATGAAGGGCGGCAGCAGGTCCTGCGCCCAGATTTTGCGCGAATAGATCACCGCCCAGGGGCTGACTGCATAGAGCAAGCCCGCCGCCGCCGCCGCCCACGATCCATAATAGCGGCGGGTGAGCCACCATGTCAGGCCAACAGCAGTCACATTCAGCAGGCCTACGAACAATGTCGCCACAAGTGGGCTGTCGCTGACCAGAAAGGGCAAAGACATCAGGTAAACGCTGATCGGGGGATTGGGTATGTTCACCGACGAACTCAGCCCCAGCAGCGGCAGATCGCGCCCATGTGCCAGGTCCAGGGCCATCCGCGAGAGATTGGCCTCGTCGCGCTTGAATTCAGTGATGCCCGGTGCCCCCATGCGCAGCGCTGCCGCCACTACCAGAATGATTAGCAAAGGTAGCCAATCGCGCCGCAGGGGAGTTTTGTGGGGCGGTTGAGGGATATACAAGAGAGACATAGGCGATGCGCTGCCCGATGAGCCAATGGTAAGGGCGTATCAACAGCGATACGCCCTATGGATATATGTGCGAGATGCCGCGAACTGGCGCGAGCGCTATTCGTCGTTATCGTCCTCAGCGAAGACCTGCCAGGGACCGTGCATCCCTTCGTAGGTTACGCCATAGTAGACGCGCAGGGTGCCGTTGTCGCGCTGTACCAGGTCGTAGCGTGTCGTGCCGCCGCGCGAGTATTTCTTGATCAACCCTACATTCCCGCGCCACTCGACCTTGTTCGGCTGAACCGGGTGCGATTCCTTCTCAGTGATCGCATAATGCCATAGCCGGCGCGCCGAAGAACGGGTCACGTTCTTGACCACGTTGCTGTTGCGCAGGTCGCGCATGACGTGATATTGAACGCCCTTACGCTGCTCGGTCCCGATGATCTCCACGCCGGTTCGAGGCGGCTCGATCTGCTCGCCTTCGCCCTGTGTCGGCGGCGGTCCCGCTTCGGAAATCACGGGTTCGGCGGCTGGTTCCTCGACCAGCGGAACGGGCGGGTTCTGGCTCTGACCGAGGCCCTGAATCACCAGCTGTACGATTTCATCACGCACGGCCAGACTGGACTCTGCTTCATCGCGCACGTAAATCTTGTTGTCGTCGATGGCATAAGGCGGGTCGCTGCCGCGCGGCACCTGGATGCGGATGACCGGCTTGCCATGTGTTTCGAGCACATCGATCTCGACTTCAAGAGGGGGCGTGATTTTATGCTCGATCTCATCGCGCAGGGTTTCGAGCGCTTCGCTGATGTTTGGCACACCTACCGGCATATCTTTTGGCTTAGGGCTGACGCCGATATATATCGTGCCCCCGTTGGTATTACTCATCGCGCACACATCGGCAATGACGGAATACAGCCGCCCGCCGCGCCGGGTCATGCTCTCGTGGAAAGCCTGCACGATGCTCGCCCCTTCTTCGCGGGCCGACTGGACATGATCATACGGGGCGTGGCTGGGCCGGTAGGGCCGGGTGCGTGCGAAGTCGTTGCTTTGAAAGACTTCGAGCAGGGCCTCAAAGGAAACTTCGGGCAGCAGCACCTCGGTGATGCGCTCGCCCACGCCCAGGTTTTTGGCGTTGCGCGGATCGGTAGTCAGCCGGTGGGCATCCGAGCCTTGAATGCAGCGCATTTTGCGCGGGTATTCGGGTTTGGTCCCGTCAAAGAAGCGCTGGGTGGTGCGGCGGCCCTGGCGTTCAAGGTCGGTGACTTCGAGCGCGTGCAGGAAGGGGTCCTGGGTATAAGCGATCTTGGTCTGCCCGCCGAAATCGAAACCGCGCATCGCCACGCCATGACTCGAATTGGCGTGGGCGGCGATGGCGATGCCGCCAGCCATGGTGATGGCCCGGTAGGCGCTGAGCACGTCGGATGACGCGCCTACCACAGAGTTGCCTTCGTCCAGGGTAGTCGCCGGAATATTGAGGCTGAGCAGGATATGCTCTAGCTGGCGAACGGGAGTGCGGGGTGAGAAAATCCCCAGGATGTGAAACCCGAAAGTTGCCGTGAATTCGAAGCCGGGCAGCACCAGGATTTTGGATAATAAGCGCCGGTATTCATCCAGGGTGTGTTTTTCTTCCGGCACAATACGTTTCAGCTTTTCGAGGAACTCAAGCTGTTCGACTTCCTCCATCATGGCTTTGTAACCGTTCACGGTGTTGTGATCGGTGAAAGCGATGATGTGCAGTCCGCGTAATTCGGCCTGGCGCAGAATGTCAACAAAGGTGACTCCCTGCTCCTGGTAATCGCTAGAGGCGGGGGTATGAATATGCAGGTCCATGTGGAACCACTGCATCTTGGCACGTCGCGATTTTTGGGTCACAAAACCACTCTCTCCATCACTGGTTCAGAAAAGCGCCAATTGGGGGCAGCATCGGTGATGGCTGGTTTACCCAAGTAATCTATGGAACATGCTGGCAAGCTGGCCCGGCTCAAAAGGTTTGATCAGGAACATATTCGCTCCGGATTGCAGCGCCTGATCCTCGACATTCATACCCGACGCCATCACAATGGGGGTGTGGGCGAACCTGGGCGTTGCCCGAAGGGCGGCAATCAGTTCGACGCCATCCATATCGGCCAGCATATAATCGACCAGGAAAACATCCGGAGGGGATGCCTGGGCATGCTCCAAAGCGAGTTGACCGCGCGCTGCAGTAACTACCTCAAAACCATCCATTTCCAGCAGGGTCTGGAGCAGTTTGACGGTGGTGCGATCATCGTCAACGATCATAATCTTGGGCAAATCAGCCTTCCTTCGTTATAGAACGCTTATACGCTCCTGAACAGGTCCAACAGGATTTGCTCATACGTGTTCTACCTGCTGTGGGCCGGGGCGGATTCTGCTTCGGGGGCTTCGGCGGGAGCAGAATCCTGGGAAGAACCTGGGGGCAGCAGGGCCGCATCCAGCACGGCTGAGACCTGGTCCACAAACACGAACGTCATCGAGTTCCGCACCTCATCAGGAATGTCGTCCAGGTCATATTCGTTACGGCGGGGCAGGATCACCGTATCCAGCCCTGCACGGTGAGCGGCCAGGACTTTGGCTTTGATCCCGCCTACCGGCAGCACCTGCCCGCGCAGCGTAATCTCTCCCGTCATGGCGACGTTGCTGCGCACCGGACGCCCCGTGACCAGCGAGGCGAGCGCCGTCGCCATCGTGACCCCTGCCGAGGGGCCGTCTTTGGGCACTGCGCCAGCCGGGACATGCAGGTGAATGTCGCGGTGTTCAAAATAGTCGGGAGGGAGGCCGAGGTCCTGGGCCTTAGAGCGAATATAGCTGAAGGCCGCCCGTGCGCTCTCCTGCATCACCTCGCCCAACTGGCCGGTGTACTGGAATCCCTTACTGCCCGGCATCTGGGCGGCCTCGACAAACAGCACATCCCCGCCGAAGACAGTGACCGAAAGACCAATGGCAACGCCTGGGGTAGAGCTGGTACGTTCTTCGATTTCGCTCTGGTAGCCAAACTGGGGGCGATCGAGCAGGTCCACGATATCCGCTTTGTCGACGGTGTTTGTGGCGTTGGTGCCCTCGGCGATACGAGTCACGATCTTACGGGCCACGCGCCCGATCTCCCGCTCCAGATTGCGCACGCCGGCTTCGCGCGTGTAGTTGCGGATGATCTCGCGGATGGCGTCATCGGTGAATACCAACTCGTCGGGCAGCAAGCCATTTTCGCGCCGCTGGCGCGGGACCAGGTACTGCTGGGCGATCTGGACCTTCTCGTGCTCGGTGTACCCACTGAGCTGGATTACCTCCATACGGTCGAGCAGCGGGCCGGGAATGGTATCCAACGAGTTCGCCGTCGTGATAAACATGATCTCGGACAGGTCGAAGGCTACATCCAGGTAGTGATCGCGGAATTCAAAATTCTGTTCCGGATCAAGTACCTCCAGCAGCGCCGAGGCGGGATCCCCCCGGAAATCGCGCCCCAACTTATCCACCTCGTCCAGCATGATCACAGGGTTACGGCTTTCGGCCCGGCGCAGCGTCTGGATCAGCCGGCCAGGCATTGCCCCGATATAAGTACGGCGGAAGCCCCGAATTTCCGCCTCATCACGGATGCCCCCCAAAGACATGCGGGTGAACTTGCGGCCCATCGCGCGGGCAATGGATGCCCCTAGCGATGTTTTGCCCACACCCGGCGGCCCGATGAAGCACAAGATCGCGCCCTTACGTTCGCGTCGCAGGACATCGCTGGTTGTTCCCGGCGAGGCTAACTCGGCAGCACGTTCCTGGCGCAGCTTACGTACAGCCAGGAATTCCAGGATGCGTTCCTTGATGTCTTCCAGCCCGTAGTGATCTTCTTCCAATACGCGGCGGGCGTTCTCGATGTTCAGGTTGTCTTCGGTGCGGACATTCCAGGGCAGGCTCACCAGCCAGTCGAGATAGGTGCGGATCACACCATATTCAGCAGCAGCGCTGGGCAGCCGGGAGAGCCGGTCAAGCTCGCGGCGCGCTTCGCGGCTCGCTTCTTCGGTCATGCCCGCTTCTTCGATTTTACGGCGGAATTCTTCGATTTCGACGGTGTGTTCGTCGCCTTCGCCAAGCTCGCGCTGGATGGCTTTGAGCTGTTCGCGCAGGAAATATTCGCGCTGCATCTTCTCCATTTCGGATTGAGCCTCGCTCTGAATCTGGTGACCCAGTTCGAGGACTTCCAGTTCCTTGGTGAGAATCTGCATCAGGCGGCGCAGCTTTTCGAGCACCGAATCCAGCCGCAGCAGGTTCTGTTGGTCCTGCAAATCCAGGCGGATATAGGTGGCGAGAGCGTAAACCAGTTGGAGCGGATCATCGACATTGAGCGCGGCGTTGATCAGCTCACCGGGGATGCTGGGGACGAGGTTGGCCATGCGCCCAAACAATTCGGTGACGCTGCGCATCAAGGCCTCGACCTCGATGCTGCTCTCTACGACTTCGGGGGCAGGGGTGACACGAGCGCGCAAGTATGGCTCGGTAGCGGTGTATTCCTCCACCTTGATACGCGCCATGCCCTGGACAAGCAACCGGATGGTGCCATCCGGAGCGCGGAACAGGCGATGTATCTGGGCCAACGTGCCATAGTCGTAGATATCTTCTGGGCCGGGGGTTTCGAGTTCGGGATCGCGCGAGGCGACCAGCCCGATCAGGCGGTCGCCCCCGACCGCATCATCCACCAGCTTGACCGAGCGCGGCTGGCCCACAGTGAGCGGGATGGTCGTTTGTGGATAGATGACCAACCCACGCAGTGGCAGGATTGGAAGCTCGGCAGGCACAGTAACGCTGTGTGGCTCATCGGCTGTTGAGGCACTCGCAGCCTTCGGCGGCTGGGAGTCCGGCTGGCTCTCGGCGGCGTCGTCGGACACAATATCTACTTCACGCTCGTCGTCGGCCTGCTTCGCCGTCGCGATTGGCTCTGCTTCGCTGTGATGATCCGACTGCTCGCTCTCGATAGAGGCGGGCTGTTCGGGCTGTTCGATTTCGTCGGGGCTGGGTATCGCCTTTTTGCGCCCCGTTTTCGATTTCGGTTGCGTCATAAGAATGTCTTCCGAGTTGTCAGGTTGAGCCTAATGCATCATCGTCTGCTGGATTCTCAACGTCCACAGTCACGATCTGGATTCTTTGGGTTGGTGCGTGAGGCAGTTCGATGCGCAAAAAACCATCCCGGTAACGCGCGCTCACTTCTTCGCGCTGCACCGACCAGGGAATGTTGACCTCGGTACGAAACTCCCCAAACGGAATTTCCAGGCGGTGGTACGCCACATCGGAGCCGGTAACGCGCTCACGAATACCACTGATCACCAGGCGCTGGCCGTGCAGCATCACATTGAAGTCACTGTCTCGCATGCCGGCAATTTCAACGACGACGATCAACCGCTCATCTTTTTCGTACACGTCGGTTGGAGGATGCCAGGCGGTTGTATGACGTACAATAATCCACCGTTGAAGCACGCTTCCCGAAACAGTATCGGTGTCTAGTGCGGGCTGGGTGGTGCGTGTCTGGCGGTGTGATGCGTGTTCGTCTGACATAGAATACTGACCCGCCACAATAGGGATGGACTGATGCTGGCACAGGCAGATGTGAATGGGCAAGCTTCCAGGCTTACGTGCCAACATCCTCTATTTTACCGGATGCGACCAATCCTTGAATTATGCAGATGATACCACACGCTTGCCGTAGGCTCAATAAGAGGAACAGTAGAATCCAGGGCAAGGGGGAAGCGGCTGAAGGCTTGTGATTGCGATTCGGTTGCCTGGAACCGAGTATTATTGTATTCTAGCTATGTCCCATATTATCATCGGATTAACACATCTGACTGACCTGCGCAATTCAGGGCGCGAACGTATGAGGAGCCATAATCGATGGCGTTGATTGAGTTACTCAGATCGGTAGGGCTGTTCAACGGCCTGACCGATGCCCAGCTCCAGCGGCTCATTGACATCAGCGAGGAGGAGCATTATAACGACGAGGAGGTGATCTTCCGGCAGGATGATGAGGGGGATCGCATCTATCTCATTCGCGAGGGGCAGGTCGAAATTCTGATCCGACGCAAGCCACATGAGCCTGAATATTCTCACGTGTTTCTTGGGCGCGGACAGATTTTTGGCGAAATGGCCCTGATTGATATGGGCAAGCGCTCGGCTACTGTGCGATGCAGCCGCAATAATACCATTCTGCATGTGATCCGGCGCGAAGCGTTTGATCAGTTGTGTTCGTCCGACACAGCAATTGGGTACGTGATTATGCGCAACATGGCGCTTGATCTGTCCTTCAAGCTGCGCCACCAGAATCTGAACCTTGGAGCTAACAGGCCGTAGCGCTGGTGAGGGTGAAGGAAAATAGTGCATGGTAACGTATAAAGTAAGCTATGTGGTTCTTGGTGGCGGTCATCCCGGAGCGATTGTAAACGAACTCAAGCGCCCGGAAATCGGCGATCGAGTGCAGATCGGCAAAAATACTTTTGAAGTGGTCGAAGTGATGGAAGTCATGCCACCGCGCGGCGATTTTGCTTTCTTGCATGCAACCGTCAAGCCGGTAGACAGCGTGGCGGAAACGGAAGCCTAGCCCGGCGATTGATTCGGGCATGGATAGGAATGGAGTACAGTCTGAAAAAGCCTGTCGCGACAGGATGCGGCAGGCTTTTTGAGTCCCCTAAAATCGGGCGCGTGAGCTTCACACCTCGTAGATGGTGAAGTCTTCGGCCAGTTCCACCGGCCCGGCGAATGTAGAACGGGCTTCCTCCACCAGGGGGCGCGGATCGGTGTTCAGCACCTGGTAATGGATCAACACCAATCGTCGAGCATCTGCTTCTGTGGCCACCTGGCCAGCCTGTGCCGCGCTCGAATGCCCGAACCCTGCACCCGCCGCCTCGTGAATGAGCAGATCGGCGTGACGCGCCAGATCGACGATGGCAGGAACCGGCTCGGTATCGCAGGAATAGGCAACCACCTGCCCAGATGTTTTCACCTCGATGCGAAGGCCAATCGTTGGGATGAAATGGCGGGTGGGCCAGGCTGTGATGCGGAAATCGTCGTTGTCCAGCACCGGCACGGCGGGATGTTCGGGCAGCCGGTGATAGATCAGGGGGAAAAATCGCGGCCAGGTCTCGAACAAATAGGCCCTGCACATTTGCTCGACGTGGTGCAGGCAGTGGTGGAGTCCGTACACGTGCAAAGGTTCCTGGCGGCCCAGCAGCCACATCTGCATCAGCAAAATGGGCACTCCGTACACATGGTCGGGGTGGAAATGGGTGAGGATCACATCGTGCAGGTCACCCGGCCCCACCCCAAACCGGTTAAGCCTGGCAAGCGGATTCGATGCGCAATCCACCAGGACACGGCTCCCGCGATCTCCCTCCAACAGGAAATGCGTATTATCATGATCGGCATCCGAAACTGCCGCTGCCGATCCCAGCACGATTAAGCGGGCCATGCGGTATCCTGTGATGATGTCCGGATTGTGTTAGTGGTATAGCACGATTTACCGGCTCAGCACAAATTCGACAATGCGCGGCGTGAGAGAAACCTCCAGGATACCTGCTATGACTAAGAGGGGAAACACGATGCCCACGCCAATCTTCACGGCATCGGCCAGGGCGCGCAGCCATGCTTCACCCACGGTCATCTCGGAGGGCGGGTGTGTCACGATGCTGCCTAGACGCAGCGCCGCCGCCCCGGCGATCAAAATGGCGGGAACTTCCACGATTCCATGGGGGATAACCGCCACTATGAAGGGCAGTGGGCTGAGACCCGATGCAGTAACCTGACCCATCATGAAGCCCAGCAGGGCGAACGGGACCATGACCAGGATGAGCGCCATAACCCCGAACGTGAAGATGGCCAGTACCGTAGCAAGAATCAGCACGCGCGCATTTTGAGCAACGATCAGCGCTGCCATGTGCGGGTTATCGGCTCCCAGGTCGAACCAGCTTTGCAGGTTATCGAGCAGTTTTTGATCGCTCGAGTCGAAGGTGCTGAGATCGATCGGCCAGCGCCCGGCTGCCAGCCACCCGCCGATGAAGGCGACTACCAGGCAGAGCACGACTGCCGGCATCGGCTTGCGCAGGGTGCGCGCTGCGGGCAGCACACTGGTACGGTACCAGCTCACCAGGGTCAAACGCCCCTGGAAGGGACCCCGCACCTGTTGCCAGAAGATGCGCCACGCCCAGCGCAAGTTGAGCGTATCCAGGGCGCGCCCCAACAGTTCCTCGCGGTTGAAGATGCGGGTGCCCATGCGGATCAACAGCATTACTGTGACGAGCAGGCCCAGCGTGATGAACCACAGCAGATAACGCTGGTGAGGCTGCACCATGATGAAACCTTCGAGCATGACCAGTATCGACATGGGCACGATGATGAAGCTGGCGAGCAGGTTGGCGGCGCGGGTCGAGGTGGTCTGGCTGGAGACCACAACTGCGCCGGTCACCATGACCAGTGCCTGCACAGTGGTCAGCAGCCCGATCTGGAACAGCAAAAGCGGTTCGGGACGCCAGCGCTGCGACCCCAAAATCAGCCCGCCGACGTAGATGGCTTCACCGGTATAGCTGGCAGCAAGCGGCGGCAGCATGGCGGCAAAGGCTTTGCCCAGGTACAGCTCCGTATTGGAAAGCGGCGTCGAGAGCAGCGGCTCAAGGCTGCGGCGCTCTTTTTCGCCTACGAAGGTTTCGAGCGCAATCACCAGCGAGATCGACACCGGGAAAAAGCCGACGATCATCGGCATGAGGGGCAAAAGTACCGGCAGCAGGTCCTGTTCAGCGCCCTGGTTTTCAAAAAAATTGGTGAAAAGGTGGGTCATGGCGTTTGCCAACAGCGGAAAGATCAGCGTCAGCAAAAAGATGGGAATCATGATCCGCCAGTCGCGCAGGCTGTCACGGACTTCGCGCCGCGTGATGATCAGGGCATTGGAGAGAGTCAAACGCCAGCCGGGAGAAGGCGCGTCAATCTGCGGTGCAGCGATTCCCAGCGAATCGCGGTCAATTTGATCGGTCAGGCTCGCCATTGCGCTCCAACCCTTCATCTTCTTCGACGATCTGCAGGTAAACATCTTCCAGTGTGCGCGAAAGCTCGCTGAGCGTCACAATATCCAGGCCCAGGCCGGTCAGGCGGCGGATTACCTGGGGATTGACCGTGTGCGGATCGGCGGTGCGGTAATGCAGCCAGCCATCGCCCTGTGCCACGATCTCTACCATGTCGCTCAGTTCGTTTGCCGCGCCGTTCAGGTGATGGGCGAGCCGAAGCTCCATCAGGGGCAGACCGGCGAACCGCTGCGAAAGCGCCTGGAAAGTATCATTGGCGATGATGCGCCCCCGGCGGATCACAGCGATCCGGTCGGCAAGGCTCTGCGCCTCGGCCAGGTTGTGAGTGGTGATGGTGATCGTGCGCTCATCGCGCTGCAGGTCTTTGATGGCGTCGCGCACCAGCTTGGCGCTTTGCGGGTCCATCGCTGAAGACCGCTCATCCAGCAGCAAAACCGGGGGATCGTGCAGCATGGCACGCACCAGGGCCAGCTTTTGCTTCATGCCTTTGGAATATTCACCCAGGTGCTTGTTCAGGGCGTCGCCCAGGCCGAAATGCTCCATTAACTGCAAGGGGCGCTGGCGGCGTGCAGCAGGTGACAGGTGGTAGACGCGAGCGAAAAAGTCCAGGTATTCGATCCCTTTCATCCGCTCGTACAGCCCATGCTGTTCGGTGAGCACCCCGACATGCGCGCGAACCTGGGTCGGCTGCTCAACAACATCAAACCCGGCGACACGCGCCCAGCCGGAAGTAGGCTGCAAGATGGAGGTTAACATGCGGACCGTGGTCGTTTTGCCCGCACCATTGGGACCAAGGATGGCAAAGATCGTGCCGGGTTCGACCGTGAAGGAAATATGGTCTACGGCTCGGAAGTCCTGGAAATCTTTCACCAGTTCGTGTGCTTCGATCATGTGCTGCGTCGCTTTCTGTTGCTCACCGTGTGCCAGATGAACACACTTGCCTTCAATTTTATGTCAGCAGCTTCCCGAAATGTATCGCCTGTTGGAGCCGTTTGTGTGAAAAACTTCTGAAAAAACGGCTGTGGACGTGGAAAGAGTTGATGCCGGGGCACAGCAGGATGAGATAAGGTGCCCCGGCGCGATGGTTTGTGTGCGGCGAGTGTGAAACAGGTGCATCAGGTTGAGCGGGTGCGGCGCGACAGTGAAGCTTCTCCGCCTGGGCGGATCGATTGCCGATGCCGCCAGAGCAGGGTCAGCAGCCCTACAATGGCCGCGCCCAGACTAAAGACCTGCGAGACGTTAACCCCGCCCGCTTCGGCGATCTCGATCCGCAAGAATTCAAGGGCGAATCGGGCCATGCCGTAGAAGACCATGTACAGCAGGATAAAATCGCCGCGCTTGAAGCGCTGGCGGTAGTTGAGCCAGAGTACCAGCAGCACCGCACACGTGAACAGGTTCCACAGCGACTCGTACAGGAACAAGGGGTGGAAATGGGTGAAACTGGCATATTCCGCTGGGGGATGCGCAATGTGTAAGCCCCAGGGGAGATCGGTGGGCTTGCCATACAGCTCTTCGTTGACGAAGTTGCCCCAGCGCCCAATCGCCTGGCCGAGCGGCACGCTGATCACCGCCATATCCATCCAGGGCAGAATTTCCAGGTGGTTTTTGCGCGCATATAGGAAGACCCCCAGCGCCCCGCCTAACACAGCCCCAAAGATGGACAGGCCGCCGCTCCACAGAATAAACGGCCCGTCGTGCAGGTCGAAGGGGTGCGAGAGATACCAGGATGTGGTACGCCCGGCTTCGACCGAGGATACCGACGGGAACAACACATGCCACACTCGCGCACCGATCACCGCCAGGATGACGACCCAGATCAGAGCGTTCGAGACATGGGCCGGGTCTTTGCCATCCCGCTTTGCCATCCACATGACGAGCATCGCCGCTGCGATGATGCCGGTCACAATGATCAACCCATACCAGTGAAAGGTCGGATTGATGGTGAGGCCGAACAGATCGAATGGGCCGATTTCTAGCCCCTGTCGGTCGAAGGTCATGAAGCATCTCCTTCATCGGACTCGTTAAGCAAACGGCGGACGTGCCAGATTCGCTGTGCAACGGTGAAGTGAGTGCCAACAGCCAGCACCCACAGGCCCGGCATAATCCAGCCGGTGGCCAGCATGATCAAAAGGATGACGACACGCTCCAACCGCGACAGCAGGCCAACTTTGCAATCCACCTGTAACCCTTCTGCACGGGCGCGGGTGTAGCTGACCAACTGTGTGCCCAGCAGCGCCGCACCGCTCAGCAGCACCGCCCCCTGGTTCGACTGCCCCGCGTAGTAGTAGGCCAGTGCCAGAAAGATCAACCCGTCCGCGTACCGGTCGAGTGTAGAATCCCAAAACGCGCCGAATTTCCCCTGGCGGCGCATGGCGCGCGCAACGGCACCGTCGAGCGCATCCAGCGGCAGCCCGATCATCAGGATGACCGCACCCCAGAAAAATTCACCCTGGGCCAGTACCACTGCGGCGATGGCTACAATCGCGGTTCCGACCACGGTGATGATGTCGGGGTGGATGCCCCGCGTGTGAAAGAAGTGACCGAGACGTGAAGTCAGGCCGCCGGTCCATACACGCACCCTATCGGTAAACGTTTTGGGAGAAGACACAGGTTGTTTTGAAGTCATGATACTTTCCCTGAGTGCAGTAGCTGAGAGACACCGTCCCGCAAAACTTGCCCTTGTCAAGCCCCACAGGGTGGGGTAAACTACACATCGCTTTCGGGGCGTAGCGCAGCTTGGCTAGCGCGCACCGTTCGGGTCGGTGAGGTCGGCGGTTCAAATCCGCCCGCCCCGACAGATTGTACACCGCTTTCTGTCCTTTTTGGACTCCCATTTACCCCGTGCTCACGCTTTCAGGGCGTCAGGCAGCGGGGTTTTTGGTTATTTGGCCTCAAATCATCCGCTCGTGGTGATTCAAATTGGTCCCCAAAAGCGCAGGCCGCGCTCAGCACGGCCTGCGGTGATGTATGGGGGATGCCTGTTGGCGGAAGGCCCTGGCGGCTTACTCCGCTGGCGTCACGGTGAACAGCGTGCCCGCGCCCCGACCGAAGACTTCGGGGAAGTAGAACGCGTAGCCATGGCTCGGCATCGTCTGGAATTCGCCGGGCACACTGGCCTGTACCTGGTAGGTATAGACATACGTACCGCGCGGCAGAAAATCGGCATAGAGGTTCACTTTTTCGTCGCGCATCTCGGTGTGATCCCATACCCACCAGCCCCAATACCAAAACGGATCGTAAGTCGGGCGGATGGTCGGCGTTTCGCTGAGCTGGCTGGTCGTCAGCAGCGAGGTGTTGACCGGCTCGGTCCCTGCCGGGATCGGGTCTTCAAGCACGAAGTAGTAGATTTCCTGCGAGAGGTTGATGGTCACGCGCACAGTGATCACATCGCCTACTTTGGCCTGGGTGATCGGGTCGCCGTTGGCCGAGAAGTATTCGCGTGTCACGCTCAGGCCCCGGCTGATCGGTTTGGCCTCCGAGGCCCACAGCCGCGTCTTCAGATGTGCGGTGTAGTAGAGCACCCCCTCGCCCTCGCCACGAATGAGCGTCAGGCGGTTGATCTCGTCTTTCAGCAGATCGCTCACGGCCACACGCAAGACTTTGCCTTCGCGCACGGTGTCCGGTGTCACAGTACCTTCGCCCAGCAGATCGCCGTTGAGAGTCACGGCGTAGTCATAGTTGCCCTCCAGTTCCCCGCTGGCCACCATCCAATCAGTCAGCCCCATGACAGCCCAGGCGGTTTCCTGAGTGGTTGGCCAGTGATCGCCCTGGCGAGCTACCATCAGCCAGCGCACGACATTGGGCAGCAGGTCGTGGTTGGGCTGGACTCGTGCCAGGGCGCTGAGGGCCAGGGCCGTTGTGCGCGTGTCACTGCTCCAGTTCCACCAGTCGAGTTCGGCTTCTTCCCAGTGGGCGCCGGTGGCCGAGAGGATCGCGCCGCTTTGCAGATCGCTGATCAGTTGGGTGATGGCTGGCGCTTCGGGGTTGACCTCGTGATAGGCCATGAGCAGGAAAGCGCGCGCCCAGTAATCCATTTCCAGGCGATATTCGAGCAGTACATCCAGGTCGCGCTGCGAAGCGTAGCCGCCGCGCCCCAGCACATACGCATAGAAGGCCAGGCGGTTGAGGCGATAGGCCGGTGTATCGGTGTTCGGACGTTCGGACTGGCTGCGGACGAAGTTCACTGCCCGGTCGATCATGCTGGTATCGAAGTCGAAACCGGCGTCGCGGGCTTCGATCAAGCCCAGCGCGGCGTAGGCAGTGACGTAGGGATTGCTCTCCATGCGGGCGAACCAGCCCCACCCGCCGTCGGGGTTCTGTTCTTTGGCCAGCCGGTCCAGCGCATAATCGAGCGCCGCGCGCAGGTTGGCTTCAAGCTCCGGGTCGTCGATGCCCAACCCGCGCAGGGCGCGGAAGGTGATGATATTGGGCAGGAAGCGGCTCACTGTCTGCTCGATGCACTGGTGCTCATAGTTGCGCAGGTAGTCCAGGGCATCAATGGTCGTGGCGGCCAGCGAGGGGTCCACCTTGATGGTCAGCTCGCCCTGGTCCACATCCAGGCGCGGCGGCAGGCTGATAGCCTCGGTGCGCGCGCCCTCGGTGCGGAGCACGCCACCTGTCCCGACTGTATCCGGGGCGGTGTAGCGGTACACCGGGATCGTACCCTCTGGCCCGGTAGCCAGGGTGGGCTTGCTGGCATCCGAAAAACCATCCGCGCCAATGGCGTAGAAGGTCAGGTCCACATAGGGCACGTCTTCCACCACGACCACCCATTCGGCACGGGCGCGCTGCCCGGCAGGGATGGTGATCGACTGGGTGGAATCGCTTTCAAACGTCACGCCGGAGGCTTCCAGGGTGGCCTGGACGGTTTGTGGACTGTCGGTGTTGTTGTTGATCACCGAGGCCAGCGTCACGCGGTCGCCCACAACGAAGAAGCGCGGCGCGACCGGGCGAGTGAGCAGCGGGAGCGTGCTCATCACGTCAACGGTAGTATCGCCCACCTGGGTCGCAGTGGTGAGGCCGCGCGCGTCTACGCGCCAGGTCGTCAGGTTATCCGGCAGGGTGAGCGTGATGCTCGCCCGACCGGTCGCATCGGTCACAAGGTGAGGCGACCACAACGGCGTCTGTCGGAAGTCTTGACGGACGGTCACTTCGGGTTGAGATGGGCCACCCCCTGTCACGGGCATAGCTGCCATTTCGGCCACTACCATGCCATCGGCCATATCCATCGCGCCGCCGAGGGTCGCTGTCGGCATGGCTGAGGGAGTCTGAGCATAGAGCCGCTCGCGGTTTTCCTGCTCTTTCAACAGCTCGTCGATCATAGTGTCGAGCAGCGCCGAAAGTGCCACGCCGGTATCCACGTACAGACCCTGCTGTCCATAGAATGCGGACTCGATCGGACCGCTGTTGGGCGGCATCAGCGAGAGAATCGCCAGATCGGTGACCGTGATCCCCACTTCGGCGCTGACCGGCTCCCCGCGCGAGTCCACCGTTTTGACGTCCAGGGTGACGGTATCGCCAGGCTGGGCGCGCGTGGCCGACGGCGTGACGGTGACCTCAATGCGCTGGTTGACGGGCGTCACGTTCAGCGTGATCTGGCCCACTTTGTAGGAAGGATTCAGGTTCTCTTCGTCGGTGCCTTTCATCAAGGTCGCGGTGACATAGACGGTTGGCACGTGCGCCTCGGTGATCGGAAGCTGGTAGATCAGGGTCGAGCCTTCCACGCGGAAGACTTCGGCCTGCTGAATGCCTGCGCGCTCGGCAGTCATCAAAACGTATGAGACGCCGGAGAAGGGGATGGGGACCAGGATCTCGGCAGTTTGACCGGCTTCGTAGCTGTCCTGGTTAGCGATCAGGTCGATGGTATCGCTCGGCTCCCCCCACCATACGGAGGTTTGCCCGGTGACCCAGAAGCGCATCGTGCTGCTGTTGACCCGCTCGTATTCATCCCGGCTGACGGCTCGCACGCGGTAAATTCCGCCATTAGGCGGCGTGAAGCTGTACCGGGCTGTGCCATCGCTGCCGGTGGTGACCGAGTCGGTCGCGACCTCGATTTCCTTCCGTTCCCAGTTATAGCGCCCAAACTGGCCCTCGATCGGGATGCGTTCCCAGCGCAGCTCGACCACCGCGAGGTCAATCTTTTGTCCGGCCAGCGGCTCGCTCTGGGGCGTCACGGCGATCAGGTCGAGCGTGAGCGGCTGTCCTTCGCGCCCAAAGTAACGGTCGGCGCGCAGTCCGACATACACATTAGCCGGATGGGCCATGACCGTAGTGCGCCCGCTGATGTATTGGCCGCTTTCGTCGGTGACGGTGCCCTCGATGCTGATAGTCATGGGAAGGATGCTCGGCGCGGTAGTCACCTGCACATCGGCGATCACCTGCCCATTGGGATCGGTCATTTCCTGGCCGCTACCCAGGCTCAGACCATAGAACCAGTCCTGGGTATCGTCGGTGAAGGAATAGCGTCCCGGACCCGTGTAGTTGAACCAGGCCACTTCACCCAGGGCATTCCAGCTCAGCGGCGCATCTGCGACCGCGCCGCCGAAGTAGTAGGACGCAGCAATCGCGGCTTTGAGGTCGTCACCCTGAATGATCTCGCCGTAGTCCGGCGTCACCTCGACCTTATATTCAGGTACGCGGAATTCCGCGACGGTGAAAGTGACCGAGGCATCATATCCGTGCTTGTAGGTGATGACGATCTCGCCGCTGCCGAGAGGGGCGTCTTCGGGTAGATCAAACTGGCCGCTGAAGGTGCCGAACCCGGTAACGGGCAGGCTTCCTTCGTAAAGAACCTGCGCTCCCCAGTTCATGGTGATACTCACCTTGACCTGTTCGGCCTGAGGCAGGGTGTAGGTCATGTCCTGCCGGTCACGCAGTGCTCCACGATAGTAGACGGTCTGGCCGGGTCGGTAGATCGGGCGGTCGGTGTAAAGATACCCACCAACATCGGGTGGGGTGCTGGCGCTCCACGAGAACCACACGCCGTAGCCGGGTCGGCCTTCGGCGATGGCATAGATCGAAGAGTACGGCTCGGCGCTTCCCATGCGGAAAATGCCATCTTTGTCGGTTGTACCACTGCCCATCACGCGCCCATCGAAGGTGTAGACCGTTACCAGCAAGTCAGCCAGTGGCTCGGCGCTTTCGATATCGGTGGCCCAGATCAGAATTTCATCGGGGGCGCGCTTCACGGTCAGGTTGGCGGTGACTACGCCCAGGGTAAGCGTTTGGGGATAGTTGTAGTTGGTCGCCAGCATCTGAAGGTAATAGACACCGGGGGGAAGCTGACCTCCCTCGTCCGAAGCCAGCAGGATTTCATCTACGCCTTGCAGGAAGGGCGCAGCATCGAGCTTCTGGCTCCAGGTGCGTATCAGGGTGGCGGCGTTGAGCGCGCGCCGTTGATCATCGGATGACCCGCTGAGCAGCGCCCCGATTTTATCCGCAGGGATGGAATGAAGCGTAAATGCGGCGGTTGGGTTCGCCGTGACACTGACGGCCACACGGGTATCTTCGCGATACGCGTTGGTGATCATGAACCGCTCGCGCGAGGGCAGGTAGGCGCTCGGCTCCATGGCACCGGTGGTAAAGCTCAGGGTGTAGTCGGTCTCGATGGCATTGCCGTAAATGTCTTCGGCCCCACGGTAGAAGCGGAGCACATATTCTGTTTCGGGCTGGGTGGAGAACTGCATATAAAACGCGAAGTCGCCGCTTACCGAGGGTTCCCACTGCAAGCCTTCGGGCTTGATGACCTCAACCTTACCTTCGAAGGTTTGAGTGTTCATCGGCGATTTGAAATAGAAACCTACTCCGCCACCGGGATAAACGTTGCGCTCGCCGTTGGCCGGAGTGGTGCTCTGAATGCCGGGATAGGGCACGGTGGTGAAGCTGTAGTTGAATCCCTCTTCCAGCGTGGCTTCGCCGGAAGCACTGGCTGCGGTGGGGGCCAGGCTGATGATATAGACCGATTCGATGACCAGCGGCGCGGCAGGCTTGAAGGTCAGCCAGGTGTTATCGCCAGACCAGATGAACTCGCCGGGGACCCGATCGCCGCGAAAGAGCAGGCTGAAAGCGGCCTCGGTGCTGAGGGGGTCCATCGGTTGGCTGAACTGTACCTCGATAGACGAGTCGAGCCGCACGTTGGTTTGCCCCTGCTGGGGCCGGATATTGAGCACCTGCGGCGGCAGCGTCTTGAATCGCCAGCGAAAGTCCTGGCGAAGCGTGGCCCCGGTGACATCGGTCAAACCGGCGGGAGCGGTGACGGTGAAGGTGGTGCCGCCTGCCAGGGGCTTGGCCGGTGTGAAGACGTAGATCGAGGTGTTGACCCAGTCTCCGGTGCCTTCGATCGGCGGATCAAACGTGATCGGCTGCGGGAGCGATCCCTGCTCACCGGTGGACAGCAGCGGCACGACGGGCCGGTTGAAAGCGATGGTGATCGTCGCGTCCGCCGCGATGCCCTCGGTATCGGGTGCGGGGATGACCGTGCTGACTTCAAGATAGCCGACGGTCTGGACGAAGAAAGAATAGGCGTCCTCAAGGGGCAGCCCATTGGCTGCCTGCGCGCCCACAGCCAATGTGATGGTGTAACGTGTCGCACGTTCCCAGCCACCCTCTGGCAGTACTTCCAGCGTACGATCGTCGCGCCAGGTAAAGCTCATAGGCGCGGCGGGGTCGATTTGCCAGGCGGCTTCAACGCTCGCGCGGTCCATCGCCTGATCAAAGGTGATAGTCACCGCCTGCGAAGGGGCCACTTCTTCGCCCGGATAGGGCCATACGTCGATGATGTGGGGGGGCAGAGCGTCTGATCCGTTCTGCGCCAGGACATGGCCGGCCAGTGCCAGCAGTGCCGCCCCGATCAGCAGGGCTGTACCCCGCCTTAACAAGCGTTTTGCATGGTTCACGGTGAGTCTCTCCCTCTTGTGAGCTAATCGTTGTAGTAGTGAGACGCTGCCGGGTGGTCGAAAGTTCCCGCGCGATCATCGGCGGGTGGATGTTCGTTTCTCATTATAGACAGAATCTGACAACGCCATGAATCGCCGGACCGTGTTACACTCAGGGTAGAGTGACCTGTGATTTATCCACGAGCAAGAAAGGCTGTCTAGCGTGAAATTGGCCGATCAACGTATTGCGGAAGGCATTCTATTCACCGACTTCTATCAGATCACGATGGCCCAGTTGTATTACCGTATGGGTCTTCACGAGAAGTATGTACAGTTTGATCACTTCTTCCGCGATTATCCGAATTACGGCATGCACAAAGCCGGGTTCTGTGTTAATGCCGGGTTGGAGTGGTTCATTGACTGGATACAGGAAGCGCATTTTGCTGCCGATGATATTGACTATCTGCGCGGGCAGACTTCGCGCACCGGGCGGCGGCTGTTTGATGAGGATTTCCTGGCATGGTTGGGGGCGAACGGCACCTTCGATGGCCTGAACGTGCAGGCGATTCCTGAAGGGCGCGTGGTGCATCCCAACGTGCCGCTGACGGTGGTGCAGGGGCCGATGTTCCAGGCGCAGCTGGTCGAGACGGCGCTGCTCAATCACCTGAATTACCAGACGTTGATCGCAACCAAGGCGGCCCGGATGCACGCCAGCACCGGGGGCCGCCTGCTGATCGATTTCGGGATGCGGCGTGGGCATGATCGGGGCGCGAATGCTGCCGCCCGCGCGGCTTTGATCGGCGGGGCCGATTTTACGTCGAACGTGGGGATGTCGCGGCTGTTGGGGTATCCGCCCAAAGGCACCCATGCGCACAGCATGGTGCAGGTGTTCATGGCGTTGGGGATGGGAGAATTGGGGGCGTTCCGTGCCTATGCCGATATCTATCCCGATGAATGCCTGCTGCTGGTCGATACGATCAACACACTCGAAAGCGGCATCCCGAATGCGATCACCGTCTTCGAAGAGCTAAGGCGCAAGGGATACGAACCGGTGGGCATCCGCCTGGATTCGGGCGACCTGGCTTACCTGAGTATCCAGGCAGCACGGATGCTGGATGCGGCGGGGTTTGAGAACGCCGGAATCGTGCTTTCCAACAACCTGGATGAGCTGGTGATCTGGCAGATCATCACCCAAATCCGCGAAGAAGCGCCGCGTTGGGATGTGGATGCCGACAAACTGCTCAAGCGGCTGTCCTATGGCGTGGGCACCCGGCTGGTGACTTCGTGGGGCGAACCGGCGTTGGGCGGTGTGTATAAACTGGTCGCGGTGTGCAATGAGGGCCATTGGGTTCCCGCCATCAAAATTTCTGAATCGGCGGACAAAACGCCCAACCCCGGTCATAAGCACCTTTTCCGGCTCTACGATCAGCGCGGCAAAGCCACGGCGGATGTCTTGGGGGTGGAAGGCGAAGACCTCGACCGGATGAGCCGTATCACGCTGCATCATCCCTCCGACGCCAGCAAGTGCCGCACACTCGAACGGCACGAAATCTCGCAGATCGAGCCGCTGTTGGAGCCGGTCATTCGCGAGGGACGGATCGTGGGGGACCTGCCGTCTATCGAGGCTATCCGTGAGCGGCGTGCCGCCGATGTCGAGCGGCTTGATCCCGGTGTGCGGCGTCTGATCAACCCGCACATTTATCACGTGTCGCTGACTCCGGCGTTGTGGGAGATGAAACAGGCCCTGATCGCATCGGTATCTGACCGGCGCGGATAGGTTCTGCGCCGGTGCCGGTCAGCCGATCAGCGCGCGCAGGTCTTCCAGCGTCTCCGCCGAGTTGAGCGCGATTCCCCGTTCGGTCAACAGCGCCTGGACCTGTGATTCGAACTGGCGAGTCAGGTGGGCGAGTTGGTCAATATCGCGCGCGGCGACGGCATCCCATAAATCGGGAAAGCCGAGGCGATCGGAGGCGGCCCTGAATTCACCCAGCAGGCAGGTGTCGCTGCAGGATAGACGGTCCTCGGTAGAGGCGAGCATCACGGCCAGTTCCCTCTGCATCTGCGCGGCTACGACCGAGGCGTTGACCCAGTCGCGGCGCTCACACGCGCTCAGGATTTTGTTCACATACTCTTTGATGGCCGGATAGTACCCGACAAACGTATCAGGGCCGCCAGGGATCGGGCACGCGCGTGTTTCGGTGAGCAGCAAGGTGCGCGTCTCGGCAGCGAGTCGTTCGGCCTGATCGCGCACTTTTGCCAGGTTGGATTCCAGCAGCAATGCCTGGATTCGTTCACCCAGGTGAGCGGGCCGGATCGCCAGGCGCTCGATCTGCGAGAGGTCTGAGGCCCAATTCTTGACCAGAAAGGTCTGGTTCATCAGCGCCAGGCAGTCGAGCACGGCGTCGATCACCTGGACGACCGCCCATTGTGCACTCGCACGATCCTGAGATACTGCCGCAGTCATGATGCGGTAGAGCGGCGCAGCCACCGAATCAAACACCTCCTGGGCAAGCCGGATCATTTCGGGGCGGCTTTCGGGCTGCTGCAGGCGGGCAATTGTCGCTTGCAGGGTGGCAAAGCGCGCTTCGTCCTCTGGAGAGCGGGCGTGGAGGATTTTGGCGTTGGCGATGATCGAAGGCGCTACCGCCCAACGATGACGCCCAGACGCGATCCGCCCGGCGAATTCCCACGAGATTCCCCAGAACTCAAATGGGCACTCTTGAAAGATTATCGAACGGTACAGAGCCTCGCCTTTCCCGTCGTCGGGGATGTAATACAGGTCGAGGTCGGAGCGCGGGCCGGCTGTCCCGGTGGCATGTGACCCATAGTACACGATCAACGCCACATCGTCGGCTGCCTGGCGGCGTACGAGGTCTACAAGCAGGTCGGCGACGGCGAATACATCGGGCATGAGGATCTCCCAAACAGCGGGGGCGGGGAATATCCGGCCAAGTATAGCGTGGATTTTGCCTTCAGGCAGGCGATTTGTTCAAGGCATCGGGAGGATACTGCTCCCTTCCCAAGTTTCTGGGGGAGCGCTCTCAGAATTGGAACTTTGAGTCGGTAGGTTGCGTATACACAGCTAAATGATGAGTTCTCTGCGGTGACGCACACCGGTCGAGCAGGAGGATCGCGGGCTGCACACCGCCAGAGGCGAATGACTGAAGGCACAATGCCATGTTGACCGAACTCGCGCATGTGGACCCGACTCAAGTGGAACTTGTCGAAGTGATTGGGCGGCTGGATTCGGAGAAGGGGCAGGCGCTCGCCCAGGCCCTCAGCGAGATTGTGGATCGCCATCGCACCCATATCATCCTCGATCTGAGCCGCGTGGATTATATGAACAGCATGGGGCTGCGCGAATTGTTCTTTGCTTTGCGCCGCGCGCAGGCTTGCGGGGTGCGTCTTTATGTGGTGAACCCCAGCGAGCGCGTACGTACCCTGCTGGAGTTGGTGGGACTGGATGGAATCGTGCCGATCTGTGACGGCTCATCGTGGGACCTGACACAGCTTCCCGCGCCGCACCGGGCCGCGCTCTACCATCAAACGCATTACTGTTGAGGGACAGTAGGTGAGCGGCACAGGCATGAATTTTGTTCATGGATATTGACAAATCAAATTCCCTGTGTTACGCTTTCCCCCAGTTAACAATCTCATAGCAGCTTTGCCCGCTTATCCAGAGAGGTGGAGGGACCGGCCCTGTGAAACCTCGGCAACCACAAACAAAGGCGAGAGCCTTTGCACGTATAGGTGCCAATTCCGGCAGAATGTATTTCTGGAAGATGAGAGGGGGTTGATAGAGGTATGTGTCTGTACAACGTCAAATCCTTCTCGCTCCGAGAAGGATTTTTTTGTTGTTCAGCCAGCTGCTCGGAGAAGACGAGGTACGCCTGCTAAGCGATTGTGACACGACGTAGTGACATCGTATTCACCATCACATACCGCCTTAGGAGAGAAGACTCATGACGAATAACAACGGCTCGAATGGTTCCAGTGCGCGGCAGTTCAAGTTCAATACCCAGGCACTGCACGCCGGGTACAGCCCCGACCCGACTACAGGCGCGCGAGCCGTGCCGATCTACCAGACCACGTCCTACGCTTTCCGCGATACGGATCACGCGGCGGCGCTGTTTGCTCTGCAAGAGCCGGGCAATATCTACACACGCATCATGAACCCCACCAACGACGTAGTCGAACAGCGGCTCGCGGCGTTGGAAGGCGGGATCGGTGCGCTGGTCACGGCATCAGGTCAGGCGGCAGAGACGCTGGCCATCCTGACGCTGTGCAACAGCGGCGATGAGGTGATCGCGACCAGTTCGCTGTATGGCGGCACCTATACGCTGTTTTCGCAAAGCCTCAAGCGCCTGGGCATCACTGTGCACTTTGTCACCGACAACAACCCGGCGAGCTATGAAGCGCTGATCAATGACCGGACCCGGCTGATCTACCTGGAGACGATCGGCAACCCGAAGCTCGAAATCCCGGATTTTGAAGGGATCACACGGGTTGCGCACGCGCACGGCCTGCCGGTGATTTGCGACAATACCTTCGCCACGCCTTACCTGTGCCGCCCCTTTGATCACGGGGTCGATATTGTCGTGCACTCCACCACCAAGTGGATTGGGGGGCATGGGTTGAGCATCGGCGGTGTGATCGTGGACTCTGGTCGTTTCGACTGGAAAGCCAGTGGTCGTCACAACGGCATTGTGGAGCCGGAACCGGCCTATCATGGGGCGGTGCTGGCCGATGTGTTGGGTCCGGCGGCGTTCATCGGGCGGGCGCGCGTGGTCGGCCTGCGCGATTTTGGAGCCAGCCAGGCTCCGTTCAACAGCTTCCTGAACCTTATCGGCATCGAAACACTGGCCCTGCGGATGCAGCGCCACGTGGAGAATGCCCAGGCAGTCGCCGAACACCTGGCGGCTCACCCGGCGGTGGCATGGGTGAATTACCCCGGCCTGCCCAATCATGAGAGCTACGAACGCGCCAAACGCTATCTTCCCAAAGGGGCGGGTGCTGTGATCGGCTTTGGCATCAAAGGTGGGCGTGCGGCAGGCCGCAGCTTCATCGATCATCTCAAACTGTTCTCCCACCTGGCGAATGTGGGCGACGCTCGTTCGCTGGCCATCCATCCGGCGACTACCACGCACCAGCAGCTTAGTCCTGAAGAACAGGTGGCGTCTGGGGTGACGGATGACTACGTGCGGCTGGCGATCGGCATCGAAGACATCGATGACATCTTGTGGGACCTGGACCAGGCGCTGGCAGTGGCGCAGCGCGAGACGGCAACCGCGGTACGATAACTGAAGAGGATACGGCCTGTATGACTGCAACACTGCCTTCCCGAACATCGTCTTCGCTCCCCCGGTCCTGGCGGCAGACGGGCCGACGCCTCTTCCCACCGAATTCGGTGGGGCTGGTGGAGCGCCAGATCGCGCAGTTTGACACGCCATTGGCGCTGCGCAGCGGCGGCACGCTGGACTCGTTCACGCTGGCGTATGAGACGTATGGCACACTGAATGCCGAACGCAGCAACGCGATCCTGATCTGCCACGCACTGTCTGGGGATGCACATGTTGCCGGATACCACACCACCAACCCGGATGAAAAGCCGGGTTGGTGGGATGACGCGGTAGGGCCGGGCAAGATGTTCGACACTAACCGCTATTTTGTGATTTGCTCAAATGTACTGGGCGGCTGCCAGGGCAGCACCGGCCCGTCCAGCATCGCCCCCGATGGCCGTCCATACGCGCTGCGCTTCCCTGTGGTAACGGTAGAAGATATGGTTCATGCTCAGCGCCACCTGCTCGACCGGCTGGATATTCCCACGTTGTTCGCAGTAGCCGGGGGCAGCATGGGCGGGATGCAGGCGCTCCAGTGGTCGGTGAGCTACCCCGATCGTGTGCGCTCGGTGATCTTTCTGGCCAGCTCGGCGCGCTCTTCTGCTCAACACATTGCCTTCAACGAGACCGGCAGGCAGGCTATATACGCCGATCCGAACTGGAAGGGTGGCGACTACTACGGCGGTCCTGCCCCCGAAAAAGGGCTGGCGGTGGCACGCATGATGGCTCACATCACCTACATGAGCGAGACCTCGCTGGAGCGCAAGTTCGGACGACGCTTGCAGGGGCACACGGCACTGCCCTACACGTTTTCCGAGCCAGAGTTCGCGGTCGAGAGCTACCTGGCCCACCAGGGCGAAAAGTTCGTTCAGCGGTTCGATGCCAACAGCTACCTGTATATCACCAAAGCCATCGACTATTACGACCTGGGCGCGGATTATGGGTCTCTGGAAGCAGCGGTTAGTCATGCGCGCTGTCCGTTCTTGGTCGTGAGCTTTTCGAGCGACTGGCTGTATACAGCGGAGCAGGCTCAGACGCTGGTCCGGGCGTTGGAGCAGGTGGGGCGAGAAGTCGAATACCATCATGTGGATGCGCCATTTGGGCACGATTCGTTCCTGGTGGAAGTGGATAGGATGGAGCAGGTGGTAGGTGGCTTTCTGGTGCGGATGGCACGGCGCGTGCAGGCGAAATGAACACATCCGAAAAACAGATAGTCGAAAAAAACAGCAGGTGACGCGAAGCGGCCTGCTGTTTTTTGTGCGAGTGTGTGGAGTGGGTTAGTGACCCAGAGCGCGCAGCATTGGCACGGTTTTGCTAACCCAGCCGTGATCGGGGTCTTCAGAGACGGCCTGAATGCGATGCTCACCGGCCAGGAACCACAGGTAATAAGAGGTGAAGCCCGGCGCGCATGCGTAGGTATGATAGCCGTAAGGCAGCATCAAGATCGTATTATCGCGCACGGTGAAGTTGTGATCGAGTGTATCGGTATAGAAGCGCGCAATGCCGAAGCCGTTGTTTGGCGTCACCTTGAAGAAATACATTTCTTCATGATAGGCCTCATGCGGCAGGTTATCGACCTCGTGCTTGTGGGCGGGGTAGGTGCTCCAGTTGCCGCTTGGGGTGAAGGTCTCGCCCACGATCAGGCGTTGTGCAGGGAGCGTAGGCTGGCTGCTGGCAGTCAGAATCTGGTTGAAGTTGCGCGAAAAATTCGCCGCACCCCAGACTCCGCTCACGACTTTGTCTGGCCCGATGACATACGGATCGGTTTTTAGCTCACTGGGGGCACTGCACAGTGCAATCTGAACGGCCCCTTCGCCTGTGATGGCATAGGTGCTGCCCGCGGGCATATACACCGAGTGCGGCTTGCCCGAAAAAACATTCGGTCGCCCGCCCACCCCCTTGAAAGAGTGTCCACCAACCTCGAAGCTTGCCACGCCGCCCAGGATGACGGCCAACACTTCGCGGTTTGCGGTGGCACCGCTTACCTGCTCACCGGGGCCGAGCACGACCAGTTCAAAATCTAGCAGTTTGCAGGGGTTTTCCGAGAGCTTGTTGACGCCCGGTTTGGACTCTACGGATACAAAATAGTTCATTACCCTTCTCCTTTGAAGCGCTTCCAAACCCAAAGAAGCCTCTATTTGTCGCCACTATCTTCGATAGTACAGCAACCGACAGTGAATTGCAATCGATTACAACACCGGGAAGGACAGGATCGAAAATCGCCAGGGACGGCTCGTAAGGTCGTCACCGTTGATGAGCCGTCCCCGGTCAGACCGCCTATGCTTCAGACAGCGTCAGCCGGTAGACGCGCCCTTGCAAAGGTTCGAGAGCGATAGTCAATGCGCCATCCTGAACGATGGGCGCGGGGCCATTCAAGACTTCGACGGCGCTCACAACCGCCCCATCAAACAGTCGAATCTGGGTGGTTATTGTTTCCTGCAAATGGTTGATGGCAAATAGCAGCGCCGGTCGGTGTTGTGCATCTCGCCACACAGCGATCTCAACGTCTGGATGAGACGATCGGGCAGGCGGCTCGATCCCCGCTTCGGCAAGAGATGCTGCCAGCCACTGCCGCAGCAGTTCATCGCGCCGAATGTGGAAGGGGAACATGGCTGCCAGGTCGTAATAGCCGGGATAGTTGGTGTAATCCCAGCCCAGATAACTCCCGGCCAGGATCACCGTGCCTGCGCCTTGCGCAAATCGACAGATGGCGGGCGAGCCATCTTCAAAACGCGCCAGGATGTCTGCTCCGGGAGGTGGTACCAGCGGCGATGCACTCACCTGGATGGGGACCGGGGTGCCGTTGGCCAGGGTATAGATGCGCGGCTTGTGATCGGTCTGGGCGCGCCACTGGCTGTACAGGGGTGCATAGGTTGCGTTCAGGCGAGGGGCGTGATCGGCGATCAGCAGACCGCCCGTGTTCACGAAGCTGTGAATCGCCGCTGTGACCTGCTCCGGCAGGGCCGCGCCTCCCATGACTAACAGTGCTTTGTAACCGCGAGCGGACAGGAAACCCGCCGCGATCTGGTCTTCGTGCAGCACATCGACCGGGTAGCCGCTCTGGATCAGCATCATGTAGGTGAGCAGCGTGTCGTAGCTCTGATCATCGCTCAACGCCTGGCCCATGGTGGTCCAGGAGGCCAGCAGTGCGACCTGAGCAGGCGTGGGGTGGCAGTCGCGCGTGTGTTCGACGAGCGCCAGAAAATCGGCATTGTAGGGTTTGGTTTGCCGCAGCAGTTCATAGCGGACATCGGGTGCGCCATCGGGCCACTGGCCCCACCATACCAAACCGCGGGCATCATGCGCCATGCAGGAGAAAATCTGCTCGCTCATGCTGTTGGCGGGCAGCTTGTAGCCCGCCCAGGAATTGAACGCCTGCCCATTGGCGACATTGAGGGTTTTGAAATTGCCCGAACTGCGCATGACGTCCTTGGCATAATCAAAAACATAACACTGGTAGCGGTGATCAAATTCGAGCGGGTACATATCCTCATGGGGGAAATCGACCGCCGCACTCATGCGCCACCAATCCGTCCCGGTGTAGACCTGTTGCCACGAGGCCGGATAGAAGTCATTTAGCTCGTGGGTGGACCAGATCGGCATCACAGCTTTGGCAGCAGCCCCCACACTGGCGAGGAAGTCGGGAATGGCCTGGGCATGGTGATTCAGCCAGAGCTGCCACAAGGCCGGATCAGAGCCATCACGCGGGGCGGGTGTGGAGGGGTCCCACCCATGCACACGTAGATATTCGGCAAACGAGGCCGTACAGTAATCGCAGTAGCAGCTTGGCTGCATCGCTGCTCCGCCGCATTCGGGCACGCTGTTGCGGTAATAAGCTTCGTGAACCAGGCTCATGATGGGTTTGCCCTCCAGCCGGTAAAGGGCCGGATGATCCCCAAAGTCGCGCAGGAAGCTGGTGGCATGCTGTGTGACCAGATTAAGCAAGGTGGGGTGGCGGAAGCAGCCCATATTCCAATAGCGCGGGTTATCGGATGTGGTGCCATCGGCGTTAACGATCTTGACTTCGGGGTGCTCGTGGAGGTGCAAGAACTGGCCAAGCACCGGCACCACCGTCAGGCCGCGCTGATGCGCCGCACTGAGCAAGCCGCGCAGCCTGTCGAGCGCGTCGTGATCGTAGAACTGGTCAAAGAACAACCAGATCGAGCGCAGTCCTGCTGCTGCGATCTCATCCAGGTCC
>DAOUFU010000173.1:0-53301 GCA_034429275.1 Anaerolineae bacterium
TGGGCATCGGCTACAGCCAACACGCCGGGCAGGTGATCGTGGCAGATGGCACGCCAGAAGCAGCGAAGCGGCTCGAACGCGTGCTGACGACCGATCCCGGTATGGGTGTCGCTCGCCATGCCGATGCGGGATACCCGGAGGCCATTGCGACGGCTCGCGAGCGCGGGGTAAAAATCCCCATGCTGCCCGACGCGTGATCATTTTTCAGAGAATCCTTACTTCGGGGCTGGCTCGCTGGCTTGGACCGAAAAACGGTATGCGCTATACTTTATCGTGGTCTTGTGCGCTGTGGGAGTGCCATAATGGTTAGAGAATACCGTAGTGAATCCCTGGATCGAGTCCTCCGCACGTTACACACCGCTGTGCCAGGTATCATCGCCTCGGTGATTGTGAACATCGATGGGCTTCTGGTGTCGTCCTATCCGCCGGGGGATGAGGATAATTTTGATGACAATCCCACCAGCAGCCCTCAAGTGGCGGCAATGGCAGCGACGCTCATCGGTCTGGCCGAGCGCACATTGGGGCGTCTGGCCCAGGGCGACCTGGAGCGGTTGTTAATGGAAGGCGAAAACGGGATCATGGTGGTTTACCCTGCCGGGCGCACGGCACTGGCCGTACTGGTGGGGAAAGATGTGCGGATGGGGAATGTGCTATATGCTGCCTCGCGTGCGCGAAATGATGTGATCCGAATTCTGGGGACATAGGGCCGTCAGCGGGCTGAACAGCCATGCGTGGCATCAAAAAAGGCGCGAACGGGTTGTCCGGCGCGCCTTTTTCTTTCGGAGGTATGTGTGCGAAGATCAGGATGACGACGAGTCTGATGGTGGTTCTTGCTTCGCTTGCGGCTGATCAATCGATGGCTCATCCGCAGTCGGTTTTTCGGCATCTGGTTTGTCAGCAGATGGTTTTTCGGCGCGAGGTTCTTTTGCCGACGGTTGCTCTGTCGACGGCTGGTCAACGGGCGGTTTTTCGGGTGCTTCAGCCGCTTTCTCGGTGGCGGATGGCTCAGTCAGTGCCTTCGCGTCGCTGTCCGCAGCTGGGACAGTCGGCCCTGCTGCCGGTTTTTCCTCGGCAGCAGGAGCAGGTTCGGGCGGAGTCGGAAGTTGAGGCTCTGCTGGTTCTGGTTTGCCAGCGTTGACCCGGCTTTCAGTTTCGGCGATGCTCTTGAGCATCTCGCTGTCTGCCGGGAGCGTTTTGGGACGCGGCGGTCCAACATAAGGCTCGTTATCCTGGATGGCAGGCGGCAGACCAATAGGTCGCGCGGACAGGTCACCAGCTTCGGGCCGAGAGGAGAGCTTGTCGTCGCGCTGGAAGTAGATTCGAATGGTCATACTTCCCAGGCGAATTTCGTCACCGTCGCGTAAGCGATAGGGGCGGTGTGGATTAAGACGTTCCTCATTAAGGAATGTGCCATTGCTACTGCCGAGGTCCCACAGGTCGAGGGTCTGGTTTTCTCCAGATCGGATGGCAGCGTGGCGTCGGCTGACACCCATCCGATAACCCGCAAAGGGGGTCAAGTCCACATCGGGCATCGCGCCTGTTGCAGGATCGCGACGGCCAAAGATCGTTTCGGCTTTGGGTTTGAAGATGATAGGGTCGGTGCTTCCTTGAATATCCAACCGCAGAGAAGTCCCTGGCTCAAAGGTACTGCCTCCTTGAACCCTGACCTCGGCCAAAACAGAGGAGTCAACTCCCAGTTGTTCGGTTTCCTCTTCTGCCGCGTCAAGCGATTTTGTATCCAGAGGGACTTTCCCGATCAGGCTGGCACCACAATTTTCGCAGAAAACCACGCCCGCGCGATTCTGGTGTCCACAATTTGCACACTGTTGCATTCAGCACCCCCTGCGGCGCTGCATTTTGTGAATGCATCCTCACCCTGCTTGGAATCCCGAAGGATAATTCTACAATCTTAGGCCACATTGGAAATAAGCGCCAGTTGAGGCTGTTCCATCCGCAGGCGAGCGTAGAAGATTTAGATGAGGAAAATCAAAGTTTTGCTGGACAATGAACCAATAAATGATTACCCTAGTATAATTCATGGCACTTCAATGGAGAGAGATTGCATGACCACAGGTGAGACGGGCACGCCCGACCGAGACCTGATTGTGCGTTTGCAGAATGCTGATCTGGTTGCCCTGGGTGAGTTATTTGAGCGATACCGGACGCGTGTCTATCGCACGGCGTTAGCCATCGTGCGCGATCAGGCGGCAGCTGAAGATATTTTGCAGGATTGCTTTCTCAAAGTGTATGCCAATGCGCAGCGTATTGATATCGACCGCCCGTTAGCCCCGTGGTTGTACCGCGTGACAGTGAATCTCAGCTATACCTGGTTATCGCGCGGGAAAAACTGGCGTACCTCATTGGATAATGTCGTTGGGCACCTGGCCAGCCCGATGCGACACGCTCCCGATCATGTCACTGAGCAGACAGAAATGCGCCAGAATGTTCGGAAAGCTATCGGCGCGCTCAGCCTGGATCAGCGTGTGGTGATAGTGTTGTATTACCTGAATAACCTGGGTCTGCAGGAAATTGCCGAAATTCTCGATCTTCCGGTCGGCACGGTGAAGTCGCGGCTCTACTATGCGCGCGAGAATTTGCGTGCCCAGCTTGGTCCTAGCATGATTTGGTTGCCAGAGGTTGCTCATGGGTATCTTTAGATGGCTTATGCAGCAAGCTGGATGTCTGGGGTATCCGGCGGCGGAGATTGACGATCGTGCGCTGGATTATCTGATCCACGAAGCTCTGGTTGAAGAAGAGACCGCAGAACCCCCTGCTGAAAGCTGGGAGCGGCTGTACCTGGCTGCGCGTAACCGCCAGATGGTCCGACGGCACGGCATGTGGGTGCTGGATGAGCTGCTGCGTGATCCGCCGGTGCGGAGCCGGGCCGTGATTTATCATAATGACTCGCAACGCGTGGCGTATGGAGAACATTTCAGCCGCACAATCCACGAAATCCGCGGCTCGTTGTGGATCAGCCTGCCGACCTCGTTTGTGGCGATCTCAAACTGGTGATTGGGTCATTTCTGAGTGGCTTAATATTGGGTATGGGCGAGGGGGAACATGCAGCACGCAGAACATGTTTTATCTGACTGGCGGTCACTTGCCCGCCTGATCGACCACACACTGCTCAAGCCGGATGCGACACGCGATCAGATCGCTGCACTGTGTGAAGAGGCGCTGCGTTGGCGGTTCGCATCGGTCTGCGTGAACCCGGTTTTTGTTCCTCAATGTGTCGATTTGCTGCGCGGCAATCCAGATGTAGCGGTGTGCACGGTGATCGGTTTCCCGCTCGGTGCGACTCTGCCCGAAGTCAAAGCCTATGAAGCGGCGCAGGTGTTGGCCCAGGGCGCGCGCGAAGTGGATATGGTCCAGCAGGTGGGCGCGCTCAAGGGGCGCGATTATGACCTGGTTCGGCGCGATATCGCCGGGGTAGTTGAGGTGGCTCACGCTCATGGGGCTGTGTGCAAAGTGATTCTGGAAACCGCCCTGCTGACGGATGAAGAGAAAGAGACGGCCTGTCAGATCGCTCAGACTGCCGGTGCAGACTTTGTGAAGACTTCTACCGGGTTTGGCCCAGGCGGTGCAACCGCGGCGGATATTGCACTAATGCGCCGGGTGGTGGGGCCACAGATGGGCGTTAAGGCATCTGGCGGAGTGCGTACCCTGGCTGATGTGCGCCAGATGGTGTTGGCCGGGGCGAATCGCATTGGGGCCAGCGCCGGGGTTCGCATTATAGAAGAGGCGCGCGGAGAAAACGCAGGTCCGGCGGCGGGTGGGGCGTACTAGCGGTTTGGCAGGGTTTGCTTTCCGGTTTTGTAGGGAAGAAGATGAACGAATCGACCATACGCACCCCACTTTTCGACCGACTGAAGGCGTTCCTTTTTCCCATGCTGATCGTTGCGGTGGTGGCGGGAATCGCTGCGCTGCTGCTGCGCCAACCTGAACCCACGACTATTACCGTCATTCCACCTCAACCCACCCTTGTTCCTTCACCCACATTCACGCCGTCCGCAACGCCTACCCCCGGACCTTATGCGATTTACATCACTGGAGCAGTGGCCCAACCCGATCAGGTTGTAACGCTGCCTTATGGCAGCCGCGTGATGCACGCGCTTGACGCTGTCGGCGGTGCGCTTGATACGGCGGACCTGGAACGGGTGAATCTGGCTCAGCGCCTTGAGGATGGCGACCAGGTCCATGTGCCGACTCGTGCCAGCGATACGCGCGCGATGTCTACATCGGCGGTTCGGATCATTACGCCGACTCCTGGCGCGATCCTGGTATATGTGGTCGGGGCAGTGGCTCAGCCGGAGACGATGATCAGCCTGCCAATAGGCAGCCGGGTCAACGATGCGCTGGCAGCCGCTGGCGGCCCTGCCGGGAATGCGGATCTCACAAGAGTGAATCTGAGCCAGGTCCTAAGCGACGGTGATCTGATCTATGTGCCCGCACAGGGAGAGGCGGCGATCATCACGCCCACGCCTAACCGTCCGGCAGTGGTACACATCAATTATGCGGATGTGGAAGAACTACAGACTCTGCCGGGTATCGGGCTGGCTCTGGCCCAAGCGATTGTGGACTACCGTACTGCTCACGGCCCCTTCGGCAGCCTGCAAGACCTGGATGAAGTGCCGGGCCTGGGTGAGGGTAAGCTGGATGGTATCCGCGAAATGGTCGTGTTTGACTGATCGTCAGGTCTTGTTCAATGAATGAAACGAGGGCAGCACGCGAAAAGTGGCTGCCCTCGTTTTTGGCCGGGGAATATTTCGTAGTTTCAACGAATTGTTTCTGTTGTCAGCCACCGAACTTGTTCATCGGCTAGAGAGGCGCGCAGCTTGTCAATCGCCAGGCGCAATCGCGACCGTGCCGTATTCAGTGAGCAGCCCATGATCTCGCCCATCTCTTTGTAGGTGCAGTCGGAGTAGTAGCGCAGCACCACGGCCTGTCGCAGTTTGGGACTCAACTGGTTCATGGCCCGGTTCAGCCCGCCTTCTGTCTCATGGCGCATAATGGCAGCTTCTGGGCCGGGCGTATGATCTGGTATCTGGTTGCCCATGCTCAGCCACTGCGCCATCGAGATGCTGGGCAGCGTTTTGCGACGGCGTTTGTCGCGGGCGCGGCTGACGGTGATCGTGTGCAGCCATGTGCTGAAGCTGCTCAGTTCGGGGCGGTAACGCCGGATGTTGAGCAGAGCATAGGTGAGCGCATCCTGGGCTACTTCCTCCGCATCATCGGATACGCCCAACAGACCCAGCGCCAACCGATAGGTCCGAAGCTGATACAGGTCAAAGAGCTGGCAGGCAGCCCGCTCATCGCCTTCTTGAGCACGGCGGATCATGAAGATGTCGTCCATCGCACACCTGGTCTGTATTGGAGCGAGAAGCTTTGACTCACCCTTCCATATATACGCAGTCGCAGGCCGGGCGGGTTCACCAATACACATAGGGTACCCCGCCAGTATAGTTTAGTTTATACGCAATTGAGCAATTATGCAATAGTGTTTTTCGCGCAGTGAAAGATGCCCTGCAGAAGCAGCTTTTCAGATCAAAAACGCTCAGCACTGGCAAAGAATGCAGGTGCTGAGCGCTGGCTGATGGAGTGCGCGGTGCCCAATCGGCTAGAATGTGCCGCCCCAACGGGTCGCATAGACAACCTGACCGCGCTTGATCACCGTCTGCGCCAGGTTCGCCCCAAACCTGTAGCTCAGGTGTTGGTAGGCGGGTGCGTTCCAGATGACCAGGTCGCCCTGTTTCCCAATCTCCAGACTTCCCACACGATCTCCGCGACCGATGGCGTATGCGGCGTTGACAGTAGCGGCAGCGAGCGCCTGGGCCGGTGTAAGATTCATGAAACGTGCGGCCAGCGCCATCACAAACTGCATGTTCTCGTTCCAGCCGGTGCCGGGGTTGCAGTCGGTGGCTATGGCCAGGGCTGCACCTGCTTTGAGGAATCGCTGGGCAGGGGCATAACGCGCATGACCCAGTCCGAAGGGGGTGGAGGGAAGGGCGACGGCGACGGTGTTGGACTGGCCCAGCATCTGGATGTCGGCATCGGGCGTGGCGACCACATGATCGACGGAGACCGCGCCCAGGTCAACTGCCCGCCGTACACCGCCGATACTCTCGAACTCATCGGCATGGAGCTTCAGCCCCATGCCCAGCGTTTTGGCTGCCTGGAGAATGCGCCTGGACTGCGATAGATCAAAGGCCCCCGGCTCACAGAAGACATCGCAGTAGAGCGTTTCGGGCCAATGCTCAGCGCGCCATTCGGCGGCGGTGGGCAACATTTTGTGGATGATCAGATCGACATACCCTTCGGGATTGTCTCTGAATTCTGGTGGGACGGCATGGGCGGGCAGGAACGTGGCTACCAGGTCGATGGGATGCTCCATATCCAGCATGGCGATGGCGCTCAACAGAGTGATTTCTGCATCGGTGCTCAGGCCATAGCCGGTCTTGCATTCCACCGTCGTGGTGCCGTGCGCTAACATGGTATTCAGCCGTTGGACCGATTGCTCCATCAGGGCGTGGATCTCAGCGGCACGGGTGTGCTCCATCGTCCGGTTGATGCCGCCGCCTGCTGCCATGATCTGCTGGTAGGATTTTCCCGCGATGCGCTGTTCGAATTCATCCGCGCGATCACCGGCCCAAATCGCATGAGTATGCGGATCGACCAGGCCGGGCGTAACCAGCTTGCCCTGAGCATCGAGCGTGATGATGCTGCGGTACTGGCCGCGAATCTCGGAGCTGGGGCCAACGGCGATCACACTACCGCCATCAATGGCGACGGCGGCATTGGAAACCAGGCCGAGATCGCCCAACTTATCACCGCGCTGGGGACCGTTGTTGTGGGCCGGTATTGTACATAGCTGCCCGATGTTGTGAACAATAAGGTCGATTTTCTCGCTCATTGGGTGTTCTGGCCCCCGGTTTCTCGGATGTGCGGCTGGACAAGCGGTGCATCTTTAATGTAGCACAACCTGACCGACGAGCCACAATTCACGCCTGTAATGGGCAGGGGCGCGGTCCGGTGGTACGATCCGGCAGAAATGGTGCGATTCACAGGGATGACCGATGCAGATCGATATCTTGACCTTGTTTCCCGAAATGTTCGATGGTCCATTGACCGAGAGCATCTTGAAGCGTGCGCAGGAAAATGGGCTGCTGACGATTCGGCGGCATAATATCCGCGATTATACGACGGACAAGCACCGGACGGTGGATGATACGCCCTATGGTGGTGGCGGCGGCATGGTGATGATGCCTGGACCGCTCGTCGCGGCTGTTGAAGATGTGCGCGGGGCGGATAACTGCCCGGTGATCCTGATGACGCCGCAAGGGCGGGTTTTCACGCAGCGTGTTGCCCAGGAACTCGCCCAACATCCACGCCTGATCCTGGTCTGCGGGCGGTATGAGGGAGTAGACGAACGCGTGCGCCAGCTGGTGATCACCGACCAGATCAGCATCGGGGATTATGTGCTGACCGGCGGTGAACTGGCCGCGATGGTGATCGTGGATGCGGTTGCGCGGCATGTGCCGGGCGTATTGGGAGCGCGTTGGGCCGCCGAAGAAGACTCCCACGCTATGGGGCTGTTGGAGTATCCGCACTATACCCGCCCGCCGGAGTTTCGCGGCCTGACTGTGCCAGAAGCACTACTGAGCGGCGATCACGCTGCGATTGAGCGTTGGCGACGGCGCGCGGCGATCCGGCGGACCTGGCAGCGCCGCCCGGATATGCTGGTCACTGCTTCGTTGAGCGAGGAAGAGGGCTGGTTCCTGGCTGAGCTGGCGACTGGGGATGCCGACCGCGCACGCACCGAAGCCGCGAGCGAGCCAAGGCGGGCGAATCCAGCTTGACGCCTGCCCCGCAATCCTTTACAATTCGTCCGGTTAACCAACAGAAAATACGGGTCAGCGCGGAATGTTTGAAAGCCTGAGTGATCGCCTACAGAGTGTCTTTGAGCAGCTTGGCCGAAAGGGTAAGCTGACCGAGGATGATGTCAATTCAGCGATGCGCGAAGTGCGCATGGCTCTGCTGGAAGCCGACGTCAATCTCAAGGTGGCCAAAGACTTCATCGCGCGCGTCAAAGAGCGGGCTATCGGCGCTGAAGTTCAAAAATCCCTCAAGCCGTCGCAGCAGGTGATTAAGATCGTCCATGAGGAACTGATCGAAACCCTGGGGCAGCCGGGACGCCTGAATTTGAGCGGCCCAACACCGCGTGTGATCATGTTGGTCGGTTTGCAGGGGTCGGGTAAGACGACCACTGCTGCCAAACTCGCGCTGATGCTGCGCCGCGATGGCCGAAAGCCGTTCCTGGTGGCTGGCGATACCTATCGCCCGGCGGCGGTGGACCAGTTGGTGACCCTGGCGAAGCAGATCGATATTCCCTATCACGAAGAGGGGACATCGGCTGCGCCGCCGGATATTTGCGCGCGTGGGGTGGAAAAAGCTAAAGCTGCCGGTGCTACGGTGGTGCTGCTCGATACAGCCGGGCGTTTGCAGATCGATGACAGCATGATGGCCGAGCTGGAAGCGATCAAGCGCCGGACCGATCCTGCCGAGGTGTTGTTGGTGGCGGATGCGATGACGGGCCAGGAAGCGGTTCGCATCGCGGAAGGTTTTAATACCCATGTCGGGCTGACCGGGCTGATCCTGACCAAGGTGGATGGGGATGCTCGTGGTGGCGCGGCCATTTCGATGCGCGCAGTGACCGGCGTGCCCATCAAGTATATGGGTACGGGGGAAAAGCTCGACGGGCTGGAATTATTCCACCCTGATCGGCTGGCGTCGCGAATTCTGGGTATGGGCGACGTGCTGACGTTGATCGAGCGCGCCGAGCAGGAATTTGACGAGCGCGAGGCCGAAGAGCTTCAGCGCAAGCTGCTCAAAAACCAGTTTACCCTGGAAGATTTCCTCAAGCAGCTTCAACGCCTGAAGAAGATGGGGACTATCGGGCAACTGCTGGGTATGATTCCGGGCCTGGGGCGGTTGCGCCAGCAGCTAGATATCAACGACGAAGAAGCCCAGCAGCAGCTCAAAAAGGTTGAGGCGATCATTTATTCAATGACGCCCGACGAGCGGCGAAATCCCAAAAAGCTCAATGCCAGCCGCAAGCTGCGCATTGCCGCCGGTAGTGGTACGGCGGTGCAGGACGTCAATGCGCTGTTGAAGCAGTTTCGCGAGATGCAGCGTGTGATGCAAATGATCGGGAAAGGGCGTATGCCTCCCGGTCTGTTCAAGTAGCCTGATTCCGCGGAAATCTTTCCGCTTGCCCTGTTGCCACTGGCACGGCAGTCCTTCCCTGCCATTCCCTCTGCAGTGCGCGGCAGATTAACACAGAACGAATTGCCATCAAGAAAGGAACAGGTGGTTCACCAATGGTACGTATTCGTCTGCGCCGCGTAGGGCGCAAGAAACAACCCAGCTATCGTATTGTTGTGGCCGATGCGCGCAGCCCGCGCGATGGTCGCTACATTGAAGTGATCGGTTTCTACAATCCGCGTACCCAACCGATCACCATGACACTCAAGGAAGACCGCGCTCTGCACTGGCTCAGCCAGGGCGCGCAGCCCAGCGAGTCTGTGCAGCGTATCCTGGACAAATTGGGGACTGTGAAACGGCTTGAGCGGCTGCGTAAGGGAGAGGCGCTTGAGACGTTGGTCGCCGAAGCACAGCAAGAAGCCGAGGCTCGCGGCCCGGTCAGCCCCAAGACCAGTTATCCGGCGAAGCCAAAGCCGGTCAAGGCTGCGGCCAGCGAATAGCTGGGCATCGACTGGTTGATGGAGTGATCGAAAATGCGGACGGTGGGTTATTACCGTCCGCATTTGACCTATTTGTATTGTGCGGCAGGCCAGGTTGACGTATGCTTGGCGTCAACTGGTTAGAAAAAGGGCGTGTTACGATGAAGGAACTGGTAGAATACATTGCCAAGTCGCTGGTCGAGGACCCTTCGCAGGTGCGTGTAACCGAACAGATTAGCGGCAATTCGACTATTCTGGAGCTGGAAGTCGCGCCGGAAGATATGGGGCGCGTGATCGGCAAAAGTGGCCGCGTAGCAAACGCGATGCGCTCGCTGGTGCGTGTTGTAGCTGCCAAGCAAGGGAAGCGCATCACCCTGGAAATCATTTAGCTGGACTGGATAAGGAATGACAGCCCAACCCCCGTTTTTGCTGCTGGGCAGGGTGCTGCGCCCGCATGGGGTGCGCGGCGAACTGCGGATCGAGGTGTTGACCGATTACCCGGAGCGAATTGGCCCCGAATCGGTGGTATACCTGGGACACGATCCTGCCAGCCCTGCAAAAGCGCGTGCATTTCAGGTGATGCACAGCCGGATGCACCAGCAGTTCCTGATCTTGCAGCTCGAAGGCATCGACGATCGGAATGCGGCGGAACTGCTGCGCCAGCAGTTTGTCATGGTGGCTGTCGAAGATGCTGTCCCGCTGGAAGAAGGGGAGTTTTATCTCTTCCAACTGATCGGTGTCCAGGTGTTTTCCACCACGCAAGAGTTTCTGGGCGAGGTGACAGAAGTCATCGAGACCGGGGCGAATGATGTGTATGTGGTGAGCGGGCCGCGTGGGGAGATACTTCTGCCTGCTATCGACGACTGTGTGAAAGAAATCGACCTCGAGGCGAACCGGATGACGGTTGAGCTGCTCGACGGTTTGCTCGACGAATGACCCCGATTCAGTGCTGGTGTATTGTGGGGCGCTGAATCGGTGCACAAGGATGGCCACCCATATCCCATGAGCGCGCGCAAATACTGGTTGGGCTTCAACATGGTCAAGGGGATCGGTCCGGTGCGGCTGCGCGCGCTGCGTGACGAATTCGGCGACCTCGAACAGGCATGGAATGCCCCCGAAGCAGACTGGCGCGCCTCTGGCCTGGATTCGCGCACGGTCGAGAGTTTTTTACAGGCACGCCGGTCTATTGACCTGGATCACCTTTCTCGCCAGATCGACGATTTGGGCGCGAGCGTACTCACCCTGGATGATCCCGATTACCCCGCACTGCTGCGCGAACTGCCAGATGCTCCCCCTGTGCTGTACATCAAAGGGACGATCTCCGATGTGGACCGGTGGGCGGTAGCTCTGGTTGGCACACGGCGGGCGACCGCCTATGGGCGCGAGATGACCCGGCGGCTGGTCGAAGGACTGGTCAGCGCCGGTGTGACTATTGTCAGCGGGCTGGCGCTGGGCATTGATGCGGCAGCGCACAAGGCCGCGTTGGACGCAGGCGGGCGGACATTGGCAGTTTTGGGGTGTGGCATCGATCTGGTCTATCCTCCCGAACACCGGCAACTGGCGGCAGCTATCACTCAATCCGGCGCACTGATCACTGAGTTTCCACCGGGCACGCCGCCCGATGCACGCCATTTTCCACAGCGTAACCGGGTGATCAGCGGGCTGTCATTGGGAGTAGTGGTTGTCGAAGCGCCGGAGCAGAGCGGTTCGCTCTTGACGGCGGACAGCGCAGCGGAGCAGGGGCGCGAGGTCTTTGCGGTGCCGGGCAATGTTACGGCACGCACCAGCCTGGGGTCCAACCGGCTGATTCAGACCGGGGCCAAACTGGTCATGGGGCCGGAAGATATCATGGACGAACTCAACCTGTCGCGCTCGGCGGTTGAAACGCGCGTTCAGGTCCGGCAGATTGTACCGGAGAACGCGATTGAGCGGACGTTGATGGCGCATCTGAGCACTGAACCGCAGGCCATCGATGATCTGTGCCAGGCGACGGGTCTGGCGATTGTGGATGTGAGCAGCGCGTTAGCCTTGATGGAACTCAAGGGGATGGTGCACCGCATAGAGGGGATGCGCTATGTTACGGCGCATGGCGGCGGGGAATCATACCGTCTGGACTGATCACACAGCACCCATGCAAAAGGGTGCTTTTTGAATCTGGTGAGAGACAAGGTAGAGGTTATGGGTAAGCTGTATGGTTTGATCATGGCGGGTGGTGGTGGAACACGTCTGTGGCCGCTGAGCCGCCAGAAACGACCAAAGCAGGTGCTGCCCCTGGTTGAGGAGCGCACCATGTTTGAAATCTCGATTGACCGGCTGGAGCCGGTGCTGATGCCTGAGCAGCTTTATGTGGTCACCAGCCGGGCGTATGCCGACCAACTGATGGCCTGTACGGATAAAGTCCCGGTGGAGAATTACATTATCGAGCCGTTTGGACAGAACACCGGGCCGGCGGTAGGGCTGGCTGTGGCACATATACGCCACCAGGACCCAGACGCTGTGATCGCGGTGCTGACCGCCGATCACCACATCGCCGATCGTGAAACCTTCCGCGATGTCATCTCGGCGGCGGCGGAACTGGCTGAGCAGGATTACCTGGTGACATTGGGGATTTCGCCGTCATTTCCCTCTACCGGATTCGGCTACATCAAACGCGGGGAGCCGCTTCAGATGGTCGGGCGATTCCAGGCATATCGCTCTGCCGGATTCACCGAAAAACCCGATGCGGCCACTGCCATCGAATTCCTGACTGCCGGGCTGTACAGCTGGAATAGTGGCATGTTCATCTTCAAAGCATCGCGCATCTTCGAGGAATTCGAGCGGCAGCAGCCCGCGATGTACGCTGCAATCCGCGAGATCGAAAAGACGATTGACACAGATTCGTATCAGGCAACGCTCGAACGCATGTGGCCGGAGATGACCAGGCTCTCGATCGATTACGCCGTGATGGAAGGCGCAGAGAACATGGCTGTGATCCCGGTTGACATCGGGTGGAGCGATGTGGGCAGTTGGTCCACGCTGTTTGATGTGCTCCAGGGTGATCTGAACGGCAACGTGACACGCGGAAAAGTCCAGGGTCATGTCACCATCGACACCAAAGAAACGCTGATTGTCAGCGATCGCATGGTCGTGACGATTGGCATCGAGGATATTGTCATCGTCGATACCGACGATGTGTTACTGGTGTGCCATCGCAGTCGGTCGCAGGATGTGCGGGATGTCGTCGCGAAGCTCAAAGAAGCGGGCGACGAGGCGCATCTCTAGCGAAGTACTCATGCAGAGGGCCGCGCGGCGCGGCTGAGATGCCTATGGTGATTGTTGCGGCTACCATCGAACTGGACCTGAGTGGAGTGGGATCGCTGAAGGAAAAACGCAGCATCCTCAAATCGCTGATTGCCCGGCTGCACCGGGTGTTCAATGTCGCGGTAGCCGAGGTAGCCTTGCACGATGTATGGCAGTCGGCTTCGCTGGGAGTCGCTGTGGTCAGCACCAATGCCGCTCACGGTGAGGCTGTGCTGGAATCGGTGCTTCGGTGGATTGAACACAACCGGCCCGATCTCGACATCGTGGATCATACGTTTGAGGTGATCCACTTCTGAACGGGAGCGGGCCGGAATAGGCGTGCTAGCCTTCGGTGATGATTTCGATGGCGTCGATGTCGCTGCGCAGCGCTTTGGCCTGCGCAGCGAGCGCTTGGAGCGCGGCCTGCTGAGTCTTGTATCGTTCGCTGAGCACGGTTAGCTGGCTGAAAACGGGTGACAAAATCTGCTGACCATATTGCAGCAGGCGGCTGCGCTCACGGTCGGTCAGGTCTACCATTGCCTGATGATAGCTGTCCTGCAAGGCATTCAGCCGGTCTTCAAGTTCCTGGTGTGCATCGTGCTTGATCTTGTGCCAGTAGAGCATTGCTGCTGCGCCGCCACCTACCAGTAGGGCCGGACCGATCACCAGCGAGGCCAGCGCCGTGCCGGTTGCTGCGGTCACCGCGCCTGGAGCTGCCACGCCCACCACAACCGCCACAATTCCGCCCAGCGCCGCTGTGAACCCGGCGGAGAACCGCACCAGGTTAGTTCTGAAACTGCCGCGCAGGTTTTCTGCCAGACTGTTGTCGGTATAGGACTTCAGCTCGCTGTCGGCAATGGCGATGGCTTCTTGCAGAGCGGCGCGCTGTTCGGCGTAGCCGGTCGCATCCACCGAACTTACCTCTTGCTTGAGCAGGCTTTCCAGCCGGGTCAGCCGGTCGATGATGCTGCGCCAGTAGCGGCGGCTGTTATCAACCACTGCATTCACATAGTCTTCCGAAATGGTCGTGATCTGGTCGAGAGCGTTGCCGACGACCTGTTTCTCGAACTCATCACGCATTTCGTCGCGGTCCAGGGTACGAGTGGCCCGCCTGATGGTCAGATTTGCTTTGATGAAACTGCGCCCGCGCTCTTTCAATCCATCAAACACCTTGTCAAGTTGACGCTGGGCGGCAGCGAGTTGATCGTTAAGGCCGATCGCCTGTTGTTCGAGTTCGCGCCGCAGGTCTTCGGCGAGGGCCGTATCGCTGCCGATGACCGCAATGTGCCGGTCGAGCAGCGCCATATATTTGCGAATGATGCTATCGGCGAAGTCAAGCTGGGCATAGAGCTTCTGTTTGGCGGGCGGGACGCGCTCGAAGATGGTGCGCAAATAGTCGCGAACGGTGTTCATGCCGCCCGGATCGCCGGCGGCGGCGGTGAACAGTCCTCCCGCCGAGCGCTTATCGGTCAGGGCCTCTTTGGCCGAGACCATAAAAATATCGGGGCGCAGGTCCAGCAATTCGGCAAGCTGCTGCTGGACAAAAGTTTGTACCTCTTTTTGCTCCCGCTTTTCGAGCAGATCACGCTGGTTGATAACTACCACGATCTTTTTGCCATAACTGCGTGCCAGTTCCAGGTAGAGCCGCTCAGTTTCGGCCAGGGCGCGTTTGGCAGAGATCAAGAAAATCACGAGATCGCTACGACTCAGGAAATTTTTGGCGATCTGCTCGTGCTTACGGAAAACTGAGCCTGTGCCAGGGGTATCCACAATCACCACGCCGGGGCCGCCTGTGTTGGGATGCCGCCATTCGCGCACGACATCCTGTTCGCGCCAGATCGGGTTGGGATCGCGGCGGCTGGACCAGCGCACCAGTTCGATGGCATCCGTTGTTGGGGTGATACCCATTGGCAAGAGATTATCGCCGAGCAGGGCATTGACGAAACTCGACTTGCCCGCGTTGAATTCGCCTACCACGACCACCATAAAAAACATATCTTGAAGGTCGGCGGCATTTTGCTGGAGCCGCTTACGATCCTCGTTCGTTTCGGAACTGTCGATCTGGCTGACGACGGTGGTGATATCGTGCAGCAGCTTGATCTCGCGCTCACGCGCTTCTGCGATGGGACCTTCCAGGACTATGTTTGCCATAACCAGACCCTATTTCAATCGCCCAGCTTAGGGGACATTTCGGCCAATCCACCCTGAATGCGAATCAGGGTCTGCTGGTGCTCGGATAAAGCTTTGCGTTGGTCTTCTATCAATTCCGCTTGCGATTCGATCAGGCGAGTGAAAGGCGCGACGGAATCGCGGCGAAGCTGTACGCCGTGCGCGACGATCTCGTTGGAGGCTTTGCGCAGCAGGTCCAGGTATTTGTCGCGGTAGCCATGCATTCGCCGGGTGTACGTCTGGCGCAGCATCCATCCTCGCAGCGGGACCAGCATCAGCCCAAACAAGATCAGCCCCAAGCCGACTCCCAACACGACCATCACACTTCTGGAATCGGGCAGGCCACCAAATGCGCCACCCGCAACAGCCAGGACCAGGCATAGCGTCAGGACTTCCCACAGTGCCAGCAAGACCAACATGGATCGCAGCGTGCGCTCCAGCGGGCCGGTTTCAAATCGTTCGGCATCGCGCACGATATCATCCAGCGTGCCACCCACTTCGCGAAGTGCGCTGCGCTCGTAACGCAGCGGAGTCTGAATTTTGCCCACCATCTTGCCGGCGAGGCTCGGGGGAAGGTTCTGCACTGCGTTGCGGGTGTAATCGACCAGGTCGTCGATATCCTGCAGATCGCGCCCTTCCAGACGAGGCCCAAGCTGGCTCACCTTTTTGGGGATTTCCGCCAGTGTCTCGCGGACTTTGTGCTCTTCGAAGATGTCTTCCGCCAACGATTTGCCTCGCAGCCGCCGGAATAACCTGCCAATGCCCAGGATTTCGCCCAGACCGCCGATCACCATGCCGATGGCGCGCGAGAACTGGAACAATTCGCCGATGGCCTGATCGCCGCGGGCGGTTGCCTCATTCCAGGCGTTTTCGATCTCGCGCAGGGTAGTATCTACCGTCAACTGCTGCTCTCGGCGGCCCTGATCGATCTGCGCGGCGATGTTTTCAGTCGTCTTGCGGTGATTGTCGAGCGCGGCCTGTTGGTCCTGTACCAGCTTGAGGGCGGTTTTGGTGGTATTCAGGCAAATCTGAACCGGGGTTTCCAGCTTTTGACGCAGGCGTTCGATATTGCCCAGCGATTCTTTGATGTAATCTTCGATGTCTGCGAAACCGCTCTGGTCCCACAGAATCTCATCACGCGGCGATTCTTGTTGGGCGGCGAGCGCTTGTTTGGCAGAGACCAACCACACTTTGGGTTCGATGCCAAGCTGCAAACGACTTTGCTCGCGCACAAATTCGCGGATCTTTTCGCGATCGGCTTCTTCGAGCAGATCGATCTGGTTCACGATGATGATGGTGCGCTTGCCATAGGCTTTGAGCTGTTGCAAATATTCCAGGTTGGCAGCCGTAAAAACCTGGGTGGCGATCATGACCAGCACGACCACATCGGCGCGGTGCAAAAAACGCCGGGTGACCTCGTCGTGCACGCGGAAGACCGACTCGAGTCCGGGGGTATCGACCAGGCTGAGGTTTTCGAGAATCGGGCTGGGAAAGAAGATGGTCTCTACATCGCCGCTTCGAGAACGCTGCTCGTCCGCGCCACGCCGCAGGATCACGATCCGGTCGGTGGTGGGGATTGGCCCAACCTCCATCACCTCGCTCCCCAGCAGCGCATTGATGATGCTCGACTTGCCCGAACCGAACGGCCCCACCAGGACCATCAAAAACGGGTGATTGGCGTGAAACAAGGCATCACGCACCTGTTCCATTTCCTGTTCGGGCAGGCCGTCGATGCGCTCAAGCGTGTCTTGCAGGGCAGTGATAGCTTCGTGCTCTTGCCTGCGGATCGCTTCGTAATGAGTGAGTAGTTTTGTCGAAACCTGTTGAACGTTCAAAAGTCACCTGTCCGTATGCGGACCTAATGCAGTCCAGGGAAGTAATCGCGCAGGATCGAGTCGCCAATGAACTCGCGCAGAAGCGAATTATCCGGCACAAATTCCGATCCCATTGGGCTGACCCAGCTCAAGATCGACAACAGCCGCCGTGCTTCGATATAGTGGTCTTGTCTCGGCTCAAGCTGGCGCAGCAGCGGTTCGGCGAGTGGACGCAGCACCGCCAGCTCATATAACAGGGCGGAGTTGAACATAACATCGGCGTTTTCCTGGAAGGGGAAGATATTTCGTTTTTCGCCGCGGCGAACACTGGGCCAGCGCGCCAGGGTGTCGAGCGCAGAGTAGCCCCGGTATGTAGCATCGCGCACGATGCGCCGCAGCAAACGGACATCGGTGGTCGGCACCCGGTTGTGGCGGTCGATATTCAGCTGAGTGAGCGCCGAGACGTAGATACGGAAAACACGCTCAGTCGGCAGCGAAGTCAATAGCCTGGGGTTTAGCCCGTGAATACCCTCGACAATCAGGATATGCTCGGCGGAAAGTTGGACCCATTCACCCGGTTCGCGCAGCCCTGACTTGAAATTGAAGACCGGCACCTGGACCGGCTGGCTGGACGTGAGTGCCAGCAGTTGCTCGTTAAACAGGGACAGATCAACTGCCTCCAGGGCTTCGAAGTCGAATTCACCGTTTTCATCGCGCGGGGTTTGCTCACGTTCGACAAAATAGCGATCCATTTCGAGCGTATAGGGTTTCAGGCCGTGCGCGATGATCTGAATCGCCAGCCGCTTGGAGAAGGTGGTCTTTCCCGACGACGACGGGCCGGCGATCAGCACCAGGCGCAGACCGTCTTTGTGGCGCGCGGCGATCTGCGAGGCGATCTGGGCGATGTGCTGTTCGTGGAGGGCCTCGTTTGCCAAAACCAGTTCGCGGATACGACCATCGCGCAGCGCCTCGTTCAGGTGGCCGATATCCTCCACGCCCAGGCGGGTGTACCATTCTTCGGTGCGCTGAAAGACGGCGGTAAACTGCGGCGAACTGGTGTATTCGAGAATCTCGCCGGGTGTCTCGGCTCGCGGATATTGGAGCACAAAACCACCGGTCTCCGGCAGCAGGTTAAAGGCGGTGAGATAGCCCGTGTGCGGAGCCATATAGCCGTAGAAATAGTCTACCTGGCCGCGCAGCTCATAGATGGTCAGATAATCTTTGGTGCGGAAGTTGAGCAAGCGCACTTTGTCATCGTCGCCGCAGGCGGTGAAGATAGCCTTTGCCTCATCGAGTGTGATTTCGCGGCGCGTGATGGGATCGCGGGCAGCCACGATCTCGCGCATTCGGGCGGCAATCGAGTTTAGTTCATCAACACTAAACGGCGCACGCCCGCGCAACCGGCAGAAAAATGCCCCGCTTGGCAGAGCGTAATCGATCAGCACCTTGACGCCGGGGAACAATTCCTCGATGGCAACGGTGAGCAGAAAAGCCAGCGACCGCCGGTACACCCGGCTGCCATCGCTCATATCATTGGTCACCGGGATGATGCTCACATCGCGAGTCACAGGTGTCGTCAGTTCGCGCAGAGAGTTATCGACAATGGCGGCGATGATGAACTTTCCGGTTTCGGGGTGTTCGGCTTCGTAGTGCTGCACGAATTGTTCCAGAGTGGTGTTGACCGGTCCCTGGAGAATGGTGCCATCTGGGAAGGTGACCTGTACCGAGGTCCGTGGAGCACCATGTTGGATAAGTGACGATTGTGTTGCCATGCGATCTATCTCATTTCGTACGGTTGCTTGCAAGCGGCTCGCGAAGAGCGGGCTTCACGCTAGGGATTGACGGCGATCACCAGGCCGGTTCGAGCCGGGACACTACAGATCAGTGTGTTACCCTGGAAAGCCGGGCTGGTGGCCTGCCCAAAAATGACCTGTGCGGCCTGAATGGGCTGGCTGACCGGGATATGTAGGGTGGCAGGGGCCTGGCCGGTGTTGAACGCGATCATCAGGTGGTCGCGGTCATATACGCGCTCGAAGGCGTAATGCTCGCCCGATGCCAGCAGAGTCTTGTATGTTCCGCGCCGGAGAGCGATATGGTCCTTGCGCAGACGGATGCAGGCTTTCACATAATCGCGCAGGGCCACATCCCACCAGGCCGGATCCCAGAGCATCGCGCCGCGCGATCCAGGATCGTAGCCGCCGGTAAGCCCAATTTCGTCACCGTAATAGACTGTCGGCGCACCGGGCATGGTCATCTGGAACAGCATCGCCTGGCGCAGAGCGGACTGATCGCCCTGGACCATGTTGATGAAGCGCGGGGTATCGTGACTGCTGAGCAGATTCATTTGCGCGAGTGTGATCTGCCAGTCGTACAGAGCCAGCATAGCCTCGATATCTCTGGCGAAGCTGGCTGCGTCGAGCGGTTGGGGTGGGGGATATTCGCCACCCAGCCACAATGGGGCCAGCGAGCGAGCGCCAAAGAATGAAATACAGGCGCGAGTCTGGATGTAATTCATCACGGCGTCAAACTGGTCTCCCTGGAGCCAGCGTTGTGCAGCTTTCCAGATTTCGCCCACCAGGTACGCCTCCGGGTTGGCGGCTTTGACGCGTCGCCGGAATTCCTGCCAGAAGCTGTCGTCATCGATCTCAAAGGGCACATCCAGCCGCCAGCCGTCTATGCCGAAGTTGATCCAGGTTGTGGCGATATCGAAGATGAATTCGCGCACCTGGGGATTGGCTATGTTGAATTTGGGCAAGGCATGCAGCCCGACCCATGCGGCATAATTTGGTTTCTGGTCATGATCGTAAGCGTGCAGCGGGAATCCCTTGATGGTGAACCAGTCCAGGTAGGGCGAGGCTTCTCCTACTTCGAGAATGTGATTGAACTGGAAAAATCCCCTGCTGGCGTGGTTGAACACCCCATCCAGAATGATCCGAATTCCGCGCGCGTGTGCGGCGTCAATCAACTCGCGCAGGGCCGCATTACCCCCCAGGATGGGATCGACCTGGTAATAATCGTGTGTATGGTAGCGATGATTGGAGGCCGATTGGAAGCTGGGAGTAAAGTAAATTCCGGTGATCCCCAGGTCTTCAAGGTAGTCGAGGTGTTCCACTACGCCGAGCAAGTCGCCGCCTTTGAACCCGCCGGGCGTGGGGGGAGAATCCCAGGGTTCGAGATTGGAGGGTTTGGGAACGCGCTCGCTGATCGCAAAGCGATCTGGGAAAATCTGGTAAAGAATCGCGTCTTTGATCCACTCTGGGGTGATGATTGAGGATGCCACTGTTTCCCACCTGCCTTGTGCGTGCAGCGACCCGCCAACAGCTCTTCACATAGAGATTATCGTCTCTGAGGGCAGTCGGCAAGGCTTTAGGTAGTGGAGGGTCTAAGCCGAAGGGCTATCATCCTCAAACGTTTCGTAGGTGATGCCACGGTATTCGGGCGAGATGGCGCGCAGTTCATCCTCGCTGAGGACGCGTCCATTGTAACGCTCGAACAGGTCCGCATTGACTGCCCCATCGACGGCATAACGCCACGCCCCTGGCGATACTTCACGCAGCACGGAACGGCAGGAGTCGCAGCGAATCACGCGACGGGCGCGTGGAATGCCCAAAATGCGCGTGCGCCGAACGTCGGGGCTGAGATGTCCCGTCTCGCATACAGGGCAGGCGGTCAACAGGAATGGTCCACGGGCGCGGCGGAGCGCCGACAGCTGGAGCACATAAATGGACAGATACCCCGCAGCCGCTACCGCCAATCCACCGATCAGCCAGTAGCCAATAGATGGACGATTCTCGGAAGGAGTCTCATGCCCTGAGATGCTGGCCGATGCTGCCGTATCTGTCATCGTGGGGAGAAGGGTCGGCGCGAGCGTTTTGGTGGGCGTGCTGCTGGGTGTTGCAGTTACAGTGGCTTTGTGTGCCGCCGCCGTAGGCGATGGCAGTGCCGCGATCATTGCCGTTGACGGGGCCGTAGCTGTCGTTGTAGCGGTCGGTGTATGGGTCGTTGTAGGCGTGCTGGTGGATGTCGCAGTGGGCGAAGCAGTGACTGTATGGGTTGCCGTTGGGGTGAACGCAGGTGATTCGGTCGCTGTTGGTGTAAACGTTGGAGTTGCGCTGGGTGTATGAGTAGGCGATGCAGTGGCGCTTGCCGTTGCAGTCGCAGTGACGGTCGCTGATGCGGTCACCGTAGCGGTCGCTGATGCGGTGGCGGTCGCCGTGGATGTTGGGCTGGGCGTTGGCGAAATCGTTCGAGTAACGGTCGCAGTTGCCGTGGCAGTTGCCGTGGCAGTTGCAGTGGCGGTGAACGTCGGCGTGAATGATGCGCTGGGTGTTGGCGAAATCGTATGAGTAGCGGTCGCAGTTGCCGTGGCGGTAGATGTTGGCGTGAATGATGCGCTGGGGGTCGGGGAAGGCGTGTGTGTAGCCGTAGCGGTCGCCGTGGCAGTCGCCGTGGCGGTTGCTGATGCGGTGGCGGTAGGCGTCGGCGTGGATGTTGTGCTGGGTGTCGGCGAAGGCGTATGCGTGGCGGTTGCAGTTGGTGATGCGGTTGCAGTCGGCCTCGGTGGAGTTGCTGTCACAAGGGGTACACGCGTGAAATCGGGAGTGAGTTCGGGAATGTCTATGATGGGGAGTGCCAGCACATCTACCGTCCAGATGACCAGGTCGTAGCGCACCCAACCATAACCATCTCCAAAACGGATCAACACCCAATCTTCAGCGCGATCACGGGCGACCGGGTCTACCACATCCCCGGTGAACAGCGCACCAATGGGCATATATCCCTGGCCAGGGCCTGACCTTACAAAGGCTCCTTCGGTGCCGACCCTCACCCAACTGACATTGGGCGTTTGAGTGGGGCCGCCGGGGGTATTGTAGTAGAGCGGGCGGGGAATGGGCGTGATAGCTTCGGGCGCGATGACCGGCAGTGCGTTGGTGTTCAGCCGCCACTGGGCGGCGGTGCGAGGAATCCAACCCTGAGTATAGAGATATGAGATCAGAATCCAGTCGCCGGAGATATCTCGACCCAGCGGCTGAAGCCAATCACCATATCGCAGTGTGCCGATCTCAGTGAAGGTGTAGCCCGGTCCTGACCACACGAGGATATCGGACTGCGAGATGATCCAGTTGACATTGGGGGTAGCCGTGGGTTGTTCTTGCGCGCGCAGCGGATGCCGGTCGCGCTGGCTCAGAATCGCAGCCAGGGACAACAACACGATTATCCCTGCAATCCACAAACGGCGTTGGTGACCCATACATCCTCTGGTTGCGCGCGCCGACACTCCGCCTATCCTACCATGAGCCGGCGGAGAGGACCAATCGAGGATGAGCAGGGGTAGTGTATGGCGGGTTAGGATCGGGTGTGAAAATCTGCGCGGCGTCGCAGTCCTGGTGAGACAAATGCAACGCCGCGCGAGATTGCCGCATCATTTTGCGTGGTTATTGAGTCAGGATGTAGGCTACCAGGGCATCCAGTTGTTCTTCGCTGTACTGCGTGCCATAGATGGCAGGCATGATGTTGCTGAATCCTTCGACGACAAACGCGCCTGGCTCAACAATCGATTCATGCACATATTCGGCAGCACTCAGGCCTTCGACTCGCTCTGCAGCGCGCTCGCCCATACCTGTCAAGGCCGGACCGGCTCCATTGGTGGCACCATGGCACCCGGCACAGGCAGTTGTGAACAGCTGCTCTCCCTGAGCAACAAGCTCTGCATTTTCGCCAGCTGGTTCGCCCGTTTCTTCGCCCGTTGTTTCGGTGGTCTGAGATCCGCTCGCAGGCACCACGACCGCATCCTTGAGCGGGGGTTCCTGGCCCGGCGGAAGCGTTGGGATCGGGGTAAGGTCTGGGGCGAGATCGCCGCTGCCACACGCGCTTAGCACCAGGAGGCTGATCCCCAGCGCGAGCACAAGTCCAATCCAGGTTCGTCTAGACACAACTGACCTCCGTCTTTGTGTGCAAGGGTATTCAGACTCAGGGCGCAGGCATACTGCGCACATAGTTTACGACATCCCAGGTATCGCCGGGGGTGAGATTCTCCCGCAAGCTGGGCATCCTGATGATCGGCAGTCCTTCAGCGTTTAGCCCTGTGCGTCCATTGGTGATCATCAGGAAAATGTAGTCGGCAGGGAGATCGCGTCCGGCCAGAGCCGGGACTCCTAACGGAAATGTATCGCGCAGCGCCTCTCCGGTGTAGTAACGGCCCACCAGCCCATCGCCATCGCCGCGTGCGCCGTGACACAGCGCGCAGTGAATCGCATAAAGTGCCTCGCCGCGTGCAAGCGACCGCTCGTCGGCAGGCAGCGGTTGACTGGCCGGGTTGCCATTGATCAACACCGGTCCACTCACCGGGATAGACTCGGCGGGCGCGGCGCGGCGCGGCCCTTCCTGGTGGCGAACCGACAGGGTATCATCCATTTTGTTGATCCAGGGAATGCCGACAATGTCGTAGGACAGCAGCAGCGGGACCAGTAATGCTACCAGGCCGGCAGAGGCGATACCGCCCCAGAAGAGCAGGTGACGGATTCCCTGGGGCTTGAAAGCGGCAGCATCTTCGCGTGTGATGCTCTTGGCTCCGTGTGACTCAAACAGGCCAACTATCTGGTCGAGCATATCGCCCGGAGTGTTCACTTCCACGCCGATATAGCCATCGGTGATGCGCTCGTCGTACATCTGGCGGGTGAGGATCGGGAAGCGCACCTGGAGCAGGAAACCAACAAATGTGCCCAGCATGGTGAACAGCGCGATCATCTCGAAGAAGATGATCGCCGTTGGCGGCACCGGCGTTAGCTCCTGCGCACCCACATGGATCGGGTAGATGCGGGGTGTGATGAAGGTGATGAAGAAGGCCACCAGCATCCCAACCACTGACCCGCCCAGCGCAAAGGGCAAGAACCAACTTCGCGGCGACTTGCGCCCTAGCACTTCGTAGGGAATCGGCACATGCGACATCACGTTGATGTGCTGATCGTCGATGCCTGCAGCGCGCACACTGTCCAGAACATCTGCCGTCGTATCGACGTTTTCGAACAGGCCCAGTACCAAGAAGTTTGCCATACTCTCCTCCTAGTGGCCTTCGGTCCGCGTAGGCATGACGGCGCGCCCAATCCGGCGCGAGCCTTGCATGGTCTGACCCTCGTAAACTTCCCAGACAGGGATGATCGGAACCACGCGAGTGAAAACGGTGTAGAGCAGCCCCAGGAATGCCAGTGTGCCGATGGTGATCAGAATTTCCGGTGGGCGCGGCACATAGTCAACCCAGTTGAAGGGCAGCTCGCTACGAGCCAGGAACCCGGCCACAATCAGGACACGTTCCAGATACATGCCAAGCTGGATGAAGAGCGCGATGGCCAGCATGGCCGGCAGAGAAGTCCGGATCCGGCGTGACCACAGCGTACCCAGCGGCACGATGATGTTACAGAACAGCATCACGTAGAACATTGGGGCGAGCGGGCCGGTAAGCTGAAGCTGGATCGCTCGTTCCGGCGGAATGTTGCCATACCAGTGGGTGATCCATTCGGCGAAGTAGAAGTACACCCAGGCCAGCGTCAGAATGAGCAGGAAGATGCCCATCGCGTTGAAATGCTCTTCGCGGATGAAGTAGCCCAGGCGCATCAGCTTGCGGACCAGGATCATCACGATGATCACAGTGGCGACACCCGAATAGAGCGCGCCCACCACGAAGAATGGGCCAAAGATGGCGCTGTGCCAACCTGGCTGCAACGACATCGACAGGTTCCACGATACACCCGTGTGCACTGAGAACATCACGGGGATGATCACATAGCTGAGCAGGTTGCTGGCGATCTCCAGCATTCGCCATTCACGCTGAGTGCCGCGCCAGCCCATCGACAGCGCACCATAGATCTTGCGCCGCCAGCCGGTAGTATGATCGCGCGCCATCGCCAGATCGGGCAGCAGGGCAAGATACATAAACAGGGTGCTGCCGATGATATAGGTCGTGATCGCCATCATGTCCCAAAACAGCGCCGAGCGGAAGTTTGGCCACAACATGCGCTGGTTGGGAATGGGCATCATGTAGAACAGCTTCCACACGCGCCCCACATGAATGACCGGGAACAATGCCGCGATCGCCAGACCAAACAGTGTGATTGTCTCAGCGGCGCGCGCGATAGGGCGGCGGAAATCCATTCGCATCAGGCGCAGCGCAGCAGAGATGAATGTCCCTGCGTGGCCGATCCCGATGAAGTAGATCAGGTTGGCGATGTACGGTCCCCACATCACCGAGCGGTTCAGGCCAGTGATGCCGATCCCGTAAAACATCTGTGTAACCCAGACCAGCAAGAACATCAAGGTCAAGCTGCCTAATCCCAGCACTGCTAACCAGAAACCGGGGCCGGTCTTCTTCATGGCAGCAAGCACTGTCGCGTTGAGTTCCGCCGGTGGGCGCGGGTCGAGCATCAGGTGCTGCTCGCGCGCGTGCTCGATCTGGTGCGCCAGGTGCTCATCTTCGGGCAAGGGCTGCTCCCAGTAGGGGCCAGCTTTGGCGTTACTCTCCAACATGAGTCTCACCGCCTTTCAGGTAGTAGACTGCCGGCTCGGTACCCAGATTTTCGAGCAGTTTAAAGCTGCGCTCGTTGGGAAGCATTTGCGCGACGCGGCTTTCGGGGTCGTACCTGTCGCCAAACACCAGCGCATTGCTGGGACAAGACTGCACACAGGCGGGGACGACTTCCCCGTCCTTAATCGGGCGTCCTTCGGCATTAGCGGTTTGTTTGCCGCGCTGAATGCGCTGGATGCAAAAGGTGCATTTTTCCATGACACCCGCGCTGCGCACAGTCACATCTGGGTTGAACTGCTGCTTCAAGGGGGCATCAAATTCGGGCGCGCGGTAGTTAAAGATGCGCACGCGGTAGGGGCAGTTGTTCCCACAGTAGCGCGTGCCGACGCAGCGGTTGTAAACCTGCACATTCAGGTGATCTTCCTGACTGTGGTAGGATGCATACACCGGGCAAACCGGTTCACACGGGGCATTGTTGCACTGCTGGCAAAAGACAGGGATGAAGCGCGCTTTGACATCCGGATATTCGCCTTCCCAGTAGCGTTCGATGCGAATCCAGTGATAGTCACGCCGCTTGATCACTTCTTCTTCACTGGCGACGGGCACATTGTTCTCGGCATTACAGGCCACCACGCAGGCGCTACAGCCGGTGCACTTGTCCAGATCCACGATCATGGTCCATTTGCGTTCAGTAGTCTTTTGTTCGGACATACTCAGTTCCTTTGGCTGTGCTCACGTCACAGGATGTTGGCTAGAACGGGATGTGGACTTCGCCGTTAGCTTCGTCTTCATCGACCCGGCTTTCGAGCATGGCAAGCTGTTTCTTGTCCTTCGTCTTTTCGATGCGCACACGCACATTCGCCCAGGCAAGATGCTGGCCCGAATCGTCGGTGACCGCGCCGAGCAGCTGAACGGGGTTCGCGCCGCGCTTGCGAGCATAGCGTCCCAGATCGTCGTGGCCCTGGCCGAGCGGAATGGCAAGCGTATCGGGCCGGATGGCCGGAAACAGGTAGACCGGAGCTTCTAACGTCCCATGTTCGGAGACCAGCCGGATCACATCACCACGCTGAATGTCGAGTTCTTCGGCAGTCTTAGGGTTCATCTCAATCCAGGTCTGCCACGAGATCGTGGTGAGCGGATCGGGCGCGCCCTGAAGCCAGGGCGTGCTGGCTGCGCTGCCATCGCCCATAACCACCGTCATATAGGGATAAAGGTAGTAAGGATATTCCTCAGCGCTGCCCTGGAATGAGGCAGCACTGACCGTGAGCGGTTCGGCGCTGGCGTTCACCTCGACTCCCGGCGCTTCGGCGGGCCACCACCCTCCGTGCTGCAAGAAGCGCGCCCACCGCACCTCTGCATCTTCACCGCCCTGTGCGCCGGCAGGCAGCGCGGTGATCTGCTCTTTGATGAACGCAACCTCATCAGTCCAGGGCAGGGCGGCGGCAGTTGCTTCGAGCCGGGCCGCGATGGTCAGCAGCACATCGCCAGTTGAGCGAATATCATACAGCGGGGCAACCACCGGCTGCTGGCTGCTCACTACAGGCAGGCCGTCAAAGACCGGCGCGACCACCTCGTATCCCCAACCTTCGAGATAAACGCGGTCGGGCAGAACATAATCGGCTTGCACTGCGGTTTCGTCGATGATCGACGCAAAGCTAACCACGGTCTCGACTTTTTCCAGGGCCTCGGCGAAGCCGCTGCTGGCGGGCAGTTCGTAAAGCGGATTTGCGCCATGCACCAGCAAAACCTTGATCTCACCGGCTTTCATGCGTTCGATCAACGCCTGGGCATCGGCAAAAGATGACACCGGGGCGGGTGCGAGCGTTTCGACCGGAAGATCGGGTGTGACAGACAATGCGCCGGGCTGTCCGACCGTTCCTGCGATAACATTCAGCATCTGCACGGCGCGGGCTGCCTCGACCGCGTTGGCTCCACCGGTGGCATGGCTGCCAGGGATGGCCACCGGATGATCGGCGGTGCCAAACACCCGCGCCAGTTCGGTCAGACCTTCCACGGTCATGTTGGCGGCAGCGGCAGCGGCTTCGATATCTACCTCACCGGTCAGTTCGGCGGCACGCCGGACGCGCTGTTGGCTGCCAAACTCGTGATCGGCGATGATGCGAGCGATAGCTGCCGCGATCAGAGCCTCACTGCCGGGCTGAGCAGGAACCCAGCGATCCGCTTTGGCCCCGGTGATGGACATCTTAGGTTCGAATTGCACGAGATACCCGCGCTTTCCAAACGGCTGCTCCCGGAAGCGCCCAAACTCGACGCCAAAACCAGTCGCAGAGAGCCAGGTACCCAGGAAATCTGCACCGAATGAGAACACGACATCGGCGCGACCCAGGTCGTAGGTGGGCAAGCCAGGGCGTCCCAGCAATGTTTCGCCCGTAGAAGACAGCACGGGGTATCCATTGAAACCGGTATAAAGGTCGTAACGGACCGGCGCATCGGTTCCCAGCGCGCGGGTGAAGCGGGTGAACAGGTCTACCAGGTGACCGGAGGTTGTCCCACCCAGCCAGACAGCTACCCCGCTCCCGGCAGCGCCGATGCTGTCGATCAGGGTGTTAATCGCTTCGTTCCAGGGCAGCGGCTCATACTTGCGAGTGCCACGCCGGGTTTGGCGCACTGCGCCGGTGACACGATCTGGGTTGTACATGATCTGCAGCCCGGCATGGCCGCGCGCGCACAATTTGCCGCGACTGACCGGATGTTCCGGGTTGCCCTCGATTTTGACCGAGCGTCCGTTCATGATGCGGACGACGATCCCACAGGCGGCGGGGCAGAGCCGGCAGGTGCTGGCGTAATAGTTGGGAACGCCCGCGACCTGCTCCTCCGGCGCGTTGACATAGGGTTCCAGTGTCACCCAGCGCTCGGTTTCTTGACTGCACCCGGCCAGGATTGCAGTTGCTGTGCCTGCCGCGCTGATTTTCAGAAAATCTCGACGGGTAAAATTCGTCATAGCCTTCTCCTAACGATGGCAGGTGGCACAATCCCACAGAGCGTCTTTGTTCTCTTGCTCGGCGTGGCAGTCCAGGCAGAAGCCCATATTCATATCGACCACCGATTTGGCGACGGTCATGTTTTTGACATCTCCATGACACGAACCACAGGTGACCCCGGCGGCAAAATGGCTCTGGTGGTTGAAGTAGACGAAATCGGGCTGCCGGTTAACGCGCACCCAGGGGATCGGTTCCTGGTTGACCCAGTATTCGGTCAGTTTGATGATTTCCTTGTTGTCGGTAGCGATATGGGTGTGGCAGCCCATACACTTCTCGACGCTGGGAATGCCTGCTGCCGGAGATTTGTCAACCCCCGTGTGGCAGAATTGACACTGCATCTCGTTCTTGACCACATGAATGTTGTGGTTGAACGCGATAGGTTGGTCTTCGGCGGCAGTGGACGCGGAGACCGCCAGCAGCACAACCGCAATGACCAGCACGGTTAGCCCGGCGGCCCCGCCGATCAGTATTCGCTGTCTGGCAGATAAGCCGGCTAGTTTACGCATGTGGACTCCCTTCTGTGACGATGCTGACATCGCAGGAACAAAGCCCGACAAGGGGCAAGGGTTTGGCGAATCGGGCAGGATGGCACATGAGGCGAATTTTTCTGTTTGTGATGATAAGTTTTAGCAAAAGCGAATTTCTACTATACATGGTTTTATGCATATAGCAAATCAAGGTATACGAGCGTTATTAAAAAGGGTGGTACAATTGCCCGTCCAACAGAATGTTGTGAGGTTGATTGGCGGTAGTAGCTGCGGAGGCGGTGGGCATTCGCTATGCTTATTCTAGCTTATGCGCTGCCGAAGAGAAAATGACCGCGCCCACGAGGGAAGGTAGGCAGCGTTCGCTGCGCTCTTGGACGTTACATGCTTCCTGGTATAATTCCCCGGCGGAGGCGGGCTGCACATTGGCCCCACAGGACTCGCGCCGTCGATGGGATCAGTGAGGGCGGTCTCGGCGAAGGGAGAAAATCACAGTGCGGATTATTGTGCAAGGTGGTTACCCACTCCAGGGGACATTTCGCGCATCGGGCAACAGCAACTCCGCCATTGCGTTAATCGCCGCTTCGCTGCTCACCGATCAGCCGGTGGTGCTGCGCAGAGTGCCGGATACGCTGAGCACGGCGGCGATGTTGGATGCGGCGCAGGTGCTCGGCACAGTCATTGAGCGTTCCGGCGATCGGCTGACTCTGACTACGCCCGCTTTGCACACCCGAACCCTTGAGCACGATCTGGCTGAGGCCCAGGTGAGCACGGTGTTGTTCCTGGCTGCGATCCTTGCCCGGCGGCAGCACGCGCGGATGGAAGTCGCGTATCCGCTGAGCCGTCTGCATACGCACCTGGCCGCACTGCGCGATCTGGGGGTGACGGTGCACATCAACGGCGGTGTGGTCGATTTTGAGGCTGCCCCCTGGGAAACACGCGAGGTTGTATTGATGCAAGCCAGTGTCACGGCGACGGCGCTGGTGTGTATGCTGGCAGCCAGCCTGGGCGGGACAACGGTGATCACCAATGCGGCCTCGGAGCCGCACATACAGGACCTGCAGCAAATGCTGGTGGCGATGGGAGCGCGGATCGAGGGCATTGGCTCAAATACAGTGCGAATCACCGGGTCGCGATCCCTGGTGGGCACCGAAGCATCCATCTCGCCCGATCACATTGAGGCTGCCAGCTATGCGGCTATGGGAGCGATGACTCATGGCTCCCTGACGATAGAAGGTGTCAATCCGGCGCACCTGCCGATGATCATGCGTACCTATGCGCGGCTGGGAATCAAGATGTTTGTGAACAGCGGGGCGCTGTTTGTGCCGGTGCACGATGCGCTAGAGGTCTCGCAGCGCGAAGAAGAGCTGGATGTGCCTATCGAGACTGCCCCCTGGCCAGGATTTCCCTCGGACCTGGTGGCAATGGCGACTGTAATCGCTACACAGGCACGCGGGACGACGCTGGTACACGAGAAGTTGTTCCCTAACCGACTGCTGTTTGTGGACAAATTGACGGGAATGGGTGCTCAGATCGTGTTATGCGATCCTCACCGGGCGATTGTGGTCGGTCCGTCCCGGCTGCGCGGCGAATATCTTGACACGCCCGATATTCGTACCGGGCTGGCATTGCTGGCTGCGGCATTGTGTTCGGAGAGCAGTGTCATCATTGACAATGCTGAACTCATCGCGCGGACCTTCGAAAACGTGCTGGATCGCCTGATCAGTCTAGGGGCGAAGATCGAGGTGGTGCAGTCGTGAGCGAGCCAGAAGTTCAGGTCCGGCTGGTGGCTGGTCTGAAAACCGGGGTCTGTGTAGTGGGCCAGGGACTGCCAGTCCTGGCGCTGCACGGCTGGGGCGGAAGCATTCGCAGTTTCTGGCCGGTTGCCGAGCGGCTGAGTCGGCAAGGGTATCAAGTGCATATTCTGGATTTTCCGGGTTTTGGGCAGAGCGACATGCCCCCGGCTGTATGGGGCGTGGCCGATTACGCGGAATTTGTGCTGGCCTACCTGGACGAAGCCGGAATAGCGCAGGTGTCTATCCTGGGCCATTCGTTTGGCGGGCGTGTGAGCCTTGTCCTGGCGGCGGAACACCCAGAGCGCGTGCGCCGGATGGTATTGGCGGACAGCGCGGGGTTGAAGACCTCGCCCTCGGCAGGGCAGCAAGTGCGTGGTAGACTGGCGCGGCTGGTTCGCGAGACTCTCAACACGATAGGGCTGAACGGGCTGCGAGCCTGGCTGCAAGAACGTTACAATCGGTATTTTGCTTCCGAAGATTACCTGAATGCGGGAGCGCTGCGCGAGACTTTTCTACGCGTGATCGGCGAAGACCTGACGCCTTACGCGGCGCGTGTCCAGGCCCCTACGGTGTTGATCTGGGGCGATCAGGACCCAGATACGCCGCTATGGCAGGGCAAGAAGCTTGAAGCGATTATTCCTGATGCGGGATTGGTGGTGTTTGAAGGGGCCGGTCATTTTGCGTACCTGGAACGGCTGAACGATTATGTGCGCATCGTGGATCACTTTTTGAGCGAGGGGAGATAATCGCCACGTGGAACAGGTGTTGACACTGCTGTGGTTGGGCGGAACGCTGCTGAGAGTCTGGCAGCAGGCCCGTTTCTTCCAGATCGAGGAATACAAAAGCGGGCGTTATCTCCGCTGGCTGGTGGCGCGACCAACTCGTTATATCATGTGGCGAGCGCTGATCTTCGTGGGAGTAGCTTACCTGACCAGCGTGGCGCTCAATTTCGCCGGGCAGGATAGCGAAGCGTTATACCTGGTGGTGTGGAGTGTGGCCGCGGTACTGAGTGTGTGGCCGGAACGACCCAAAGAGGTCAAAAAGAAGTTTCGGCTGACTCAGCGCGCGGCTCGCTTGCTGATCACTGCCTTGGGGCTGGTAGTGTTGGTGTTGGTCGGCGCGGCGGCGATCATCGGCGAACTGGTGTCGCACAGCGAAACCACGAGGTTCACAATGATCACGCTGGTGGGGTTGGCCACCTTCCACCTATGCCCGCTCTTTTTGCCACTCGCCAACCAGATTATGTACCCCGTCGAGGCCATGTTCCGGGGTATGTTTGTGCGACGGGCGCGCCGCACACTTCGCCAGAAGAACCCGGTGGTGATTGGCATCACAGGCAGTTTTGGCAAAACCAGTACCAAAGAGTACCTGGCTCATTTCCTTCGTGGACGCTGGCAGGTGCTGGCGACTCCCAAAAGTTATAACACTCTGATGGGGGTGTGCCTCTCCATCAACAACGACATGCGTCAATGCGAGAGCCTTGATTACTTTGTTGTCGAGATGGGGGCTTATGTTGAGGGCGAGATTGCGCGAATTTGCGCATTGACTCACCCGAAGATTGGCATCATTACGGCGGTTGGTCCACAACACCTGGAGCGGTTCGGCAGCCTCGAAAACACGGCCAAAGCCAAATACGAGCTGATCGCGGCACTGCCAGCCGATGGGGTAGGGGTGTTCAACTGGGATAACGTGTACACTCGCAGCATGTACGAGCGAGGATATCCGGAGACGCGGATCGCTGTGACGTGGGAAAATGCCGATCATGCGACCCAGCTTCGCTTCAGCGCGCAAAACATCGCCATAACGCCGGATGGTATGGCGTTTGATGTAGTCGATAACCTCACCGGGGAAAAGCAGCGCATTCAGTCACCCGTGATCGGCCAGCACAACGTGACGAATATCTTGTTGGCGGCGGCGGTGGCGCGTCACCTGGGCATGTCGCTGAACGAGATTGCTCTGCGAGCCGCCAGCCTCGAACCTGCCGAGCACCGACTTCAGCGCAAGACTTTGCCCGGTGGCATCACCGTCATCGACGATGCATACAGTGCCAATCCTGTCGGTGCGCGCAATGCGCTGAATGTCCTGGCGCTCCACACAACCGGGCGGCGAATCTTGATCACACCGGGCATGGTGGAGCTTGGACCTTTGCAGACCAGCGAAAACGAGGAATTGGGCCGCTTCGCTGCCTCACGTTGTACCGATGTGGTCCTGGTAGGCATCGAGCAGACCAAACCGATCGCGCGGGGGTTACACGCTGCCGGTTTTCCGGCGGATCGTTTGCACGTGTACGATACCCGCGATGAAGCCATCGCGTGGTTCAATCGGGAACTGCGCGAGGGTGATACGGTGCTCTTTTTGAACGATTTGCCCGATACGTATCTCTAGCCTGAGTCGTCCAACCGGGTGACCCGGCACATGTTGGCGAGCAGGAATGAAGGACTGAAACGCACGATGAGCAGCAATATGCAGAAAAAAGTGATTGCAGTGGTGTTTGGCAGCCGCTCGGTGGAGCATGATGTATCGGTGGTCACCGCGCAGCAAGTGATGCAGGCGCTTTCTCCGCAAAAATACGAGGTCATTCCAATCTACATTACTCGCGATGGGCGTTGGGTGACAGGCCCGGCACTGCGCGAATTGAAGAGCTTTCAGGCCGATGATGTGGCAGAGATGGTTGGCGTGAAAGAAGTGATTCTTTCTCCCTGCACGAGTCATCACGGCCTGATCATCTCGCCGGTGAGCGGGCTGTTTGGGCGCAGCCAGGTGCGGCGAGTGGACGTAGTGTTTCCGGCGTTGCATGGATCGCATGGCGAAGATGGTACGCTGCAAGGGCTGTGCGAACTGGCCGATGTCCCCTATGTTGGGGCCGGTGTGATGGCGTCGGCGGTGGTGCGGGACAAGATCATGCTCAAGACCGTCCTGGCACAGCATGGGATTCCGGTGGTGGACTACGTGGCCTTTTCGCGTCACGAATGGGTCGGCGATCCGGCCAGTATCATCAGTGGGGTCGAGGCCAAGCTTGGATATCCGGTCTTTGTGAAACCGTCATCACTGGGGTCGAGTATCGGTGTTGCGTTGGCGAAGAACGCCGATGAGCTGCGCAACTACATTAACGTTGCGGCCAACTTCGACCGGCGGCTGTTGGTCGAAAAGGCGGTGCAAGGCGCGATTGAGGTCAACGGCGCGGTGATGGGCAATGTTGATCTGCGCGTGTCGGTGCTGGAACAGCCGATTTCGTGGCAGGAATTCCTGACTTATGAAGAGAAATATATGCGCGCTGAAGGGGCAAAGGGGATGAAAGGGGCGGAACGGAAAATTCCGGCCCCAATCTCCGATGAACTGACGGCACGCATCAAACAAATGGCGGTTGAGGCTTTCAGAGCAGTCGATGGACGGGGCACGGCCCGCGTAGATTTTCTGGTGCGTGAGGAAGCCGGTGAAATCTTCCTGAACGTGATTAACACCATCCCCGGATCTCTGGCGTTTTACCTGTGGCAGGCTGAGGGACTCTCGCCTGCGTCGGTTGTGGATGAACTTGTTCGGTTGGCCCTTGAAGCCCACGCCGAAAAACAAAAGACGGTCTATAACTACAAAACAGGCCTGATTGCCCATGCCGCTGCGCGCGGGTTGAAGGGTATCAAAAAATAGCCTGCGGTGGTGCCTGTGCCCCGACAGGGTTTGGCCGCCCGGTGAATCTGGCGGGCGGCCAAATCACGCTATTTTCCGGTGAAACGATAGCCTACCCCGTACTCGTTTTGGATATAGGTCGGGTTTTTGGCATCGGGTTCGATTTTGCGTCGCAAATGAGAGACGTAAATTCGCGGGTAATGGTGTTCCGTGTTGTACTCGTAGCCCCAAACCTGCTCCAAGAGTTGTTGAAAGGTGAGCACCTGGCCCTTATGCCGGACGAATGTTGCCAGCAGTTTGAACTCGGTGGGGGTGAGGCGAATTTCAATGCCGTTGACCGTCACGCGGCGCGCATCGACATCGACCAGCAGATAGTCATCGGCATAGCGGATGCTCTGTGGGCTGTTTTCTTCGGTCAGCTGCGCCCGCCGCAGCAGGGCATTGATCCGGGCGTGAAATTCGAGGTTGCGCAGGGGCTTGATGAGATATTCGTCCGCCCCCAGGTTCAGACCTTCGGCCATCTCTTCTTCGGTGATGGCATGGGCAGTCATGATCATGATCGGCACGTTGGACAGCTCGCGGATGCGCTGGCAGACGGTCATCCCATCCATACCGGGTAAGGCCACATCCAGGACTACCAGGTGTGGCCGTACATCATGAAACATGCGCAGCCCATCCAGTCCGTTATTCGCCATGTGGACTTCGTAGCCATGCCGCTTCAGGTCAAGCTCAAGCAGTCGGTTGAGTTCTTTGTCATCTTCCACAATCAGGACTTTGGTGACCATAAGACCTTATGCCCCATCCCATGTATACAGGATATTTACAGCTATTTTACAAGGTTTTTTTTATTCCCAAAATTTTGTAGTGCGCTATGGGGAGTAGGGCGATAGTGGAGCATAGCGACACATGACAATCCCTTCGCTAAAGAACCGAACCGACTCGGCGCGACCTGTGAGACTGCGCATTCAGCGGCAGCGGTGGACTGCGGGTGAACAGGCGTTTCGCGCCTGGGATGCGCTGCCGGGTGGGGCGGCCTGGCTGAGCCTGTTCGCAGTGGGGGTAGCGGCCATCTTTGTACCTATGACAGCAGTATGGGCGGCAGCTCTGCTGAGCGCATATGCGGCGGCGCGGTTCGTGTTGGCTGCGGTAGCCAATCTCTGGGGACTGTGGCGAGTTCAGCAGTGGGAAGCTGTGGATTGGCGGACCGAATATCATCGCCGGGCCACCGCGCAAAGCCTGCCGCTGGAGGATGTGCACCATGTGGTGATTATCCCCAACTACCGCGAAGACCTCGAAACGCTGCGCCATACCCTGGAGCGACTGGCAGAGCATCCGTGTGCGCGCAACGCGATGACCGTAGTGCTGGCGATGGAAGGGGCAGAGGCAGATGGCGCACGTGCCAAAGCCGAACGGCTCCAGGCGGAATTTCAGCAGGCGTTCGAGCGTTTTTTTGTGGTGGTCCATCCCCAGGGAATAGTGGGTGAGATGCAATGCAAATCGGCGAACCAGGCATGGGCTGCGCAATGGGTAAAGCGCGTGCTGGTCGATGACCTGGGCTGCAGCCTGGATCACCTGGTTGTGACAGCGATGGATTCGGATACGGTGTGGCACCCGGCCTATTTTGATGCCTTGCGTACGTTGTTCGCGGTTGATCCGGCGCGTTACAGGACCTACTGGCAGGCACCGATTCGCTATCACGGCAATGTGTGGCAGATCAACCCGCTGATGCGCATTTTGCACGCTTATGCCTCTGCATGGGAACTGGCCTATCTGGCGGCTCCCTGGTGGCAGGCGTTGCCTATGTCGTCCTATTCAATGAGCTTGCGACTGCTGGATCAGGCAGGCTATTGGGACCCAGATGTGATCGCCGATGAGTGGCACATGTATATCAAGACGTTTTTCCAGCGCCGGGGGGATGTGCGTTTGCAGCCGGTGTTTCTTCCATTTCTGGCGAACGCCACGGTAGGGCGAGGAATCATCGGGGCGATTAAGGCGCGCTATCGGCAGACCTTTCGCCATGCCTGGGGAGCAAAAGAGATTGGATATACGGCGGAACAAATCGGAGTCTACCGGGATATGCCCCTTCGGTCAGGGTTGGCTCTGTTACTCCGCGTTGCACACGACAATTTGCTGGCCGGGGCGGGGTGGCTGGTCATGGTGGCCGGGTCGCAATTGCCGGTCCTGTTTCACCCGGCGTTGTTGCGGGATGTTCACGCAGCGGTTCCGCTGGGGTTGGTACAAGCCTCGTTCATGGCAATCACGCTGCTGACTGTGCTGTTGTGGGGAATTGACCTGAGAATCAGGCCCGCGCGCATCTCGCCCTGGACATGGCGCGAACGCCTGATCGAACTCGCAAGCCTTCCGCTGCTGGCCGTGATGACTCTGCTTTGTGTGGCCTTGCCGGTACTGCACGCTCAGACTCACCTGATGTTGGGAAGGACGCTCGAATTCCATGTAGCCCCCAAACGCTGAGGACGGACTGCGCGGATCAGAGAGCTATCGTGAGATGGTCGGGGCAATCCAATGCTTGCCAGGCGGGATTCAATGCGGAGCCTGGCAGGGCGATGAGGTGCGATACGCACTTGCAGTCCGAGGACCCGAAGCCGGGAATGGGCGCAGCCGTACCCGTTATCCCGCGAAGCACAACAGCCCAGGTGCATTCCAGCCGGATATCGCCGGTGCGATACCAGACAACGCGAACTGAAACCTGAGCGGTTAAAGTGTCGATATGCCAGTGAATGGGTTTGGGGTGGCGGAGATGTCTCGCTACGCGGGCGCGCAAACCGCCAGGGCCGCGCGCGCTGCCAACATAGGCTATCCAGCCGGGTTGGACAACATGCTCGCCCAAGCGCCCGATATTCAATCGCAATGGGTCACCGAGGTGCAACAGTAGGACATAGGTTCCTGGTGTGGCAGGCAGGTGATCGATCGGGTGCGGGTCCATCCGTCTCCTCAGCAGCAGAAGCAAAGCTGGAACGGGGCTTGCGCCAGGGCTGTAGCGTGTTATGATCGCGCATGGTCTGGCAAAATGCCAGATGAACCCAAACCTTGTGATGAACGACCATGTTCACACACGCGGTTATGCGCGATCATGATAAACGCGCGTAATACCCCGTTGGGGCCTGTAAGGGTAACACATTCATCAGAGATAGAAAGAGGCTGTTCCATGAGCGTTCTTCCCCTGAGCAAGATTGAGTCCATGCTTGGCGATGAGGCCGAATATCTGCTTGGCCACACCTGCACGACCATCTCCAAAAAGATGCTGCACCTTCCTGGCCCCGATTTTGTGGACCGGATCTTTGGCCCGTCGGATCGCCCGGTTCCGGTGCTGCGCAGCTTGCAGCAGTTGTTCGACCATGGCCGCTTGGCAAAGACTGGCTACCTGTCGATCCTGCCGGTGGACCAGGGCATCGAACATACGGCTGGTGCGTCGTTTGCCCCGAACCCGATTTATTTCGATGCCGAACGGATTGTCGAACTGGCCATCGAAGGCGGCTGCAATGCGGTGGCTTCGACGCTGGGTGTGCTGGGCGCAGTGGCCCGCAAATATGCTCATAAAATCCCGTTTGTGCTCAAGTTCAACCACAACGAATTGTTGACCTACCCGAACAAGTACGATCAGGTCTTCTTCGCCCAGATTGAGCAGGCATTCGATATGGGCGCGGTCGCGGTGGGTGCGACGATTTATTTCGGCTCGCCTGAATCCAGCCGCCAGATCGTGGAGGTCAGCGAAGCTTTCCAGCGGGCGCACGAACTCGGCATGGCCACCATCCTGTGGTGCTATACCCGCAACGATCATTTTAAGAAAGACGGCGTCGATTATCACACGGCAACTGATCTGTCGAGCCAGGCCATTCACCTGGGTGTGACCATCGAAGCGGATATTGTGAAGCAGAAGCTGCCCGAAACCAATGCGGGTGGTTTCAAGGCTCTCAAGTTCGGCAAGTACAATGAAAAGATGTACACCGAACTGTCGTCGGATCACCCGATTGACATGACCCGCTTCCAGGTGGCGAATGCCTATATGGGGCGCGTTGGCCTGATCAACAGCGGCGGTCCTTCGGGCAGCGACGATCTGGTGCAGGCTGTGCGTACCGCGATCATCAACAAGCGCGCGGGCGGTATGGGTCTGATCAGCGGTCGCAAAGCGTTCCAGAAGCCGATGGCCGAAGGTGTCGAAATCCTGCACGCGATTCAGGATGTCTATCTGAACAAGAAGATCACGATAGCTTAAGCGTCCGGCTATCCGGTGTGGTGGCCGGTAGGGAGCAGCATTTCGGTGCTGCTCCTGTTTTTTGTTGGGGGTTGGAATGGCGCGGATCGGTGGTTTGTTAGCGGGGCAGGTTGCGCTGGTGACCGGGGCCAGCGCCGGGCCGGGCTGTGCCATTGCGCAGGCACTAGCGCAGGCGGGGGCGGCGGTCGGCTTGTGCGATACCAACCCGGACCGGCTGGAGCGGGTGGCAGAGGATATCCGTGCAGGCGGTGGGCGCGTGCTGCCTTTCACCGCCGATATTTCTAAGCGTTTCGCGGTGAGCGCGATGCTCGAAGGTTTACGCGACGAATTCGGTGGGGTAAACATCGTGGTGAATGCCACACTAATTAACCGGCGCGCCGACCTGCTGGACCTGGACGAATATGACTGGCAGCGAGTGATTGCCATCAATCTGGGCGGCGCGTTCCAGTGTACCCAATTGGCCGCTCGCATCATGGCGGATGAAGGCGGCGGTGCTGTGGTGAACGTGGTGGCCGGTGTTGCCCAACACGCGAGACCTGACAGCGCCGCTTTCGCGGTCAGCCAAGCCGGGTTGTTGGGATTCACGGAGGTGGCGGCACAAGCACTTGCCCCGCGCGGAGTGCGCGTGAATGCCGTGGTGATCGAAGACCTCGAGTCTGCATCTGGGCTGACTCGTGCGGCGCAAACGGTCATTGCTCTCTGTGCACCGGATGCGCAGGGTGTCACCGGTCAGACTCTGGTGATCGACGCAAGTCAACAGGATGAGACACAGTGACCCGGATTTGAATCCGGTTAATCAGTGCTGTAGAATACCCGTATTGATCACACCTAATCCACCTGTAATGGATGAAAGCTGCCCATGACCTCACCGAAGCTCGAAGTCAGGATCGACGACCGCGCTCGTTTGATGTCGGCGCTGCTGGCAGCCACGACCTGGCCGGATCAGGAACAGGCGCTGCGCCGCCACCGGGCGCATGTTCATGCTCGTTATACTGCCAAACAGGTCCTGGCGCACGCCAATCATGCTGCTGTTGAGACACTGCAAACGTTGCTCAACCAATCTGTGCCACTTGAGGCAATTTACACCTATGCCCTCTCCCTCTCCTGGCCCGACCTGACGCTCAAGGCCAATATCCCCTGGGCACCTCTCCATTGGAATGAACAGATTGGGGATTTTTTGGTGAAGACCAACCTGCTTGATTGGTGGGCCGAAGAGTCCGATTCCTGGCAGCGCGCGTGTGACCAGGTCCGGCAGGTTGTGGGGCAGGCTGATCTGTATGCATTTTTCAAGCCCTTTATCGGGGAAATTCGTGAGCAACTGGTGCTGATGCCCACCATCTCTTATCCCAGCGACCGGGAAATTGGGGTGCGGGTAGATGGCCAACTTTTCTGCATTGTGCCGCCACGTATTGCCTGGGGCGACAACGAACCCTGGCCGTTCAACGAGGATGCCGCGCATATCTTCAGGGGGGCGCTCTCGGAATTTGGACGGCTGCTGATGGTGGCCTATCTGCGACAGAATGCTGCAGCGGTCGCGCCGGTGGCGACTCAACCACTCCCGGTGGGCGATAAATTTCGAGAGACACACCTCACCTGGGGTGATCAGTTCATCGGGCTGTTTGTGATCGGAACGGTGGCGCTGTTCCTGGAGCAAACGATCAGCCTGCAAGAGGCCAAAGCCTACACGTTGATCGAGAACCGTGTTCACGGGATCACGATCATTCCCGGCGTCGTAAGTGTGCTCAAACGCTACCTTTCGGAATATGCCGAAGGGCGCTATCGGGAACTGGCCGAGTTTTTGCCCAATTTCCCGAATCACCTGCGGGTAGCCAAGCGCGTTGTGTCGCTTTAGGGCGCGAGCTAGCAGGTCGCGACTTTTCGGAAGCGGGTGAGGGTAGTGTCCGACCTGACAGGCATTACGATCCTTTATACCGCCAATATCAAAGGCGATCTGGGCCTTCTACCGCGCCTGGCAACCGTGATTCGGCGTGAGCGACAGACTTCGACCGGTCTGACTCTCCTGCTCGATTTGGGCGATACCTGCTCGGCAGAGGTATGGGTCTGCCGGGCGACATTGGGGCGGGCACCGCTCATGGTGCTGGACTCTATCGGTTATGATGCGGCGATTGTTGGTGGACCGGAGCGCGCACCTATCCCGCCCGATGCACTGCGACGACTGCGCGAGAGCACAGGAATGCTCACCCCGATTTGGGGTCGCCCGGCGAAGATCACCAAGCGGGGAATGACCATTTCTCTGGTTACGGGTGCGGTCGCCGAACTGCCGGATGCCCCTGTTATCATCGTTGATCGCACGCAGGCGGCTTTGCCCGATGCAGGCAGTCGGCATGGCGGACGGGGTGAAGTGACGTTGGGTGATGTACCCCAGGCTACGGTGGCACGAGTGGATATGGCATGGCCTGCCTGGGAGATCCGCACCGTGCGTGAAATTCCGGTTGGCCCGGAGATTCTGCCCGATCCACCTACGCTGGCGGTGGTCGAGCTGGTTGAAAACGAAGCGCGCTCGCTGCTTGATCCGGATTTTCCCCTATGATCACAGCGGCCACGGTCTAAGGCGCGGCATCACCCAGCGCCAGGCCGTCTAGAGTCACCACCGAGAGGTAGCCGCTGCTGAAACGGACCGTATCCTCAGCATCTACATTGAGCCATCGCGCTGCCGATAATCCATCGGCTCCCCCGTCATACAACGCGATTTGTTCCAGCAGGCGACCATTTTCGACCGCATACACCAGCAATTGACCATCTTCGGTCAACACATAGAGCCGCTGACCTCCGCCCACGCTGAGCAGCGGAGGCCGGGAGTGACTGCCGGGCATGTAGGCAATCCATCGCAGGGTGCCTGCACGATCATAAGCATACAAGGCGCGCCCTTCGCCGGTATAGAGGTAGACGGTCTCTCCTGTATCCAACAGCGTTGCCCCGGTAGTGATCGGGCGGTCAGTGTTAACTATAATGCGATGATTTAGCGCGCGGTCGATGGAAGAGATGGTCGAACCATCCAGCAAGGTGAAGCCGGAATCTGGGGCAGGGGCAATGATCGACACGGAAGGAAATGCCTGTTGAAAGAGAAGAATGCCCTGGGAATCCACAATCCACACCTGCCCATCCCCGGTGGCGAGCGCGATCAGGTCTCCACTGATGGCAATCCGTGCGATGGCGGCAGGGAAGGGAGGGGTCTGCCACAGCAGCATTCCGTCGGGCGTGTAAGCTGTCAGCGTGGATGAAGAGGTCGCCAGGACAACACGATCCCCTGGCAGGACGACCGGGGGCAATGTACTCGTGGGAGCCTGCCACAGCGCGCTGGCGCTGCCCCGGTTCAAGACCAGAATCTGCCCCCCAAACAGACTGATCAGCACGCGCCCGTCGCCAAGCGCATGAAGCCCTGTCGCATTGGCAAGGATATCGAACTGCCATTCCACGCCACCCTCAGCGTTGCGACCGATGATCTGGCGACTATGGGCGGTGATAACGCCGCCATCCGGCATCAGCAAGGGAGGCAGCACGGGTTTTTCGGTGAGCAGGAAGTGATCGCGGTAGGCGGGCAGGACGATCACACGCGATAAAAAGGTGAAATCCACCGGATGCAGCCAGCCGAGATCCAGTGGGTTGGAATCGGTATAACCAGGCCCGCCTTCATGACGGTAGCGCATCCGAATCTCGTAATGCAGATGGGGACGGCTCTGCAAGGGGGACCCGACCGTTCCAATGATGTCGCCCTGCTCAATACATTGACCCCTGACCGGGAAGGTAATGTTGCCCAGTTCTTCCATGTGGCCGTAAAGTGTGTTGACCACCGAGCCATCCGCCAGGGTGTGCTGGATCACAACGACGCCTTTTTCGGTATCCCAGCCTTCGGTATCACTGAAGGTTACTTCACCGCGCGCTGCTGCACGGACCGGCAGGCCAACCTGCCCAAAGGCGATATCGATCCCGGTGTGCAGCCCGCCCCAACGGGCGCGATAGATGCCAAAATCGGTCGTATGGGTGTCGATGTCGGCTACGGGGAACTCAAAGCCTTCAGCCACGCCGCAGGGTGCAAGTGCGGTCTGTGCGGTGACTGATGGCATGGGATGCGCAAGGCTGACAAGGCAGCTCACAAGCAGGGTGAGAATGCTCAGTGAGCGGCGGGTGGATTGAGATGGGACACGCATAGTAAAAATGGAGTTTTGAACAGCGCAAGCATTCAACGGTTGGGTGATTGTAACAACCTTCCGTGGCCCAGCCTACTGGCCAAAATATCAGACTCTCCAGTCAACAAAGCGGGCGCGAGGCCTCCCCCGCACCCGGTCGAATGGCCCGGAGATATTTCGGTTTCTCAGCCCTTCAATCCAGTGGTTGCAATGCCTTCGGTAAACTGGCGCTGCGCGATCAGGTAGACGATCAGCACCGGGATCAGGGTGATCACCGAACCGGCCATCAGCAGATTCAAGTTGGCTCCAGCCTCGGTAGTGAAGGCATACAGCCCATACGAAATTGGCCGCCATTTGTCTGTGAAAGTGACCAACAGAGGCCACTCGAGCGCGTTCCAGGTGCCGATGAAAGTGAAAATGATGGTGGTGACTATGGCGGCACGTGAGATAGGGACGACGATCTGGAACAGGAAGCGGAAATGCCCGGCCCCATCGATTCGGGCAGCGTCCCACAGTTCATCGGGAATCTGCATAAAAAACTGCCTGAGCAAAAAGATGCTAAATGTGCTGGCCAGGAAGGGGAAGACCAGCGCGGGCCAGCTATCCATCCAGCGCCAGACAATGGGACCATCCACCTCAAAGAGGCTGCCCAGGCCCAATACATCATCGAGGCCGAGGCTGTCCAGGGCGTCGTGAATCGGTTCGGCAATCGAGCGACGGGCATCGGTGATGCCCCATTCCTCTTGTTTTTGGGGAAAATTCTCCACAAAAAAGCGGTTGATGCTGGTCACGGTGTTACGGTTGGGGATCAGCACCACCATGGTGGGGATGAAGATGGTTGCCAGGAAGATGCTGAACAGCAGGTTGCTGCCGGGGAACTCAATCCGCGCGAAGGCATAAGCGGCCAGAATGGAGGTAATCGTCTGCGCGATGATCGTCAGCGCGGTAATCTTGAGACTGTTGTAGAAATAGCGAGAGAAATTGGATTCATCCCAGGCTTCGATGTAATGCGCACTGCCCCCTACGATCACATAGCGCGCATCCGTGCTCCAAAATTCGCGCAGCACCGGGAGATCGATTTTGACGTGCAAGGCGGCATAGCCATATCGCTGGGTGCGCAGGTACTCATCAAGAGTTAACTCGCGCCGGAGCTTGCTGGACTCGATCTGAGTGCGCACATCGCGCAGGTAGCGCGGGGTTTCACCGGCGTCGAGATAGTCCTGCAGTGGGCGAGCCAGGTCCGCTTCGGTGACGCGCGTGATGCTCATAAACGGAATAGTCGGGATGAAGTGTCCGCGCGCAATGTCGCCCTGGCTTTGCAGAGAGGTGCTGATCATCCACAAAAACGGCATCACAAACAGCGTCGCGCCCAGAGTCAGGACGATATAGACCAGGATGCGGAAGGGCTTGAGGTGGATGCGCTGGCGCTGCGGAGCAGCCGCCGACGCAGCCTGCGCCCCGGTCAGGGGAGGCGTGATGGTCGTCGCTGTGGGGGATGAAGTTGTAGATGGATGGCTAGCCATAGAAGACTTGCTCCCTTGCCAGACGGTTTTGGACCAGGGTCAGGATCAGGATCACGCCGAAGAGGGCGAACGCCAGCGCTGCCGCATAGCCAGGATCGTTGGCGGAGTAGAGTACATTGAAAATGTGCACACTCATGGTGTCGATTTCTTTGCCGGTGGCCTGACTGCGCAGCACATAGATGTGAGAGAACGCCTTGAAAGTGCCGATGATCGACAGCATGGACAGGAAAAACGTGGTGGGCGACAGCAGGGGTAGGGTGATGCTGCGGAAACGCGACCAGCGTCCCGCTCCATCCACCTGTGCCGCCTCATAAAGCTCTGTCGGGATTGCACCCAGGCCGGCCAGAAACACCACAGCATTGTACCCGGCAAATACCCAGATGTTGTAGAGAATGACGGTCGTCAGGGCCAGGCTGGGACCGGCCAGTGAGTCTGGGATGTTGAGCGGATTGCCGCCCAGAATGTGTTGGTAGGCCAGGCGAATGATCCCGTTCGGTTCTTTCAGCCAGGTCATGGCAGGCAGACCAACCAACCCTAACGCCTGGTTTGCCAGGCTTTGTTTGTTCAGGCTGAAGATGATCAGGAACACGGTAGAGGTGGCCACGCTGGGCGCGATGTAGGGCATGAAGTAGATCACGCGGTACAACGACTTGCCCCAGTCAATTTCGGAGAAGAGCAGGTATGCCAGAAACAGCCCCAGGCCCAGTTGAACGGGTACGGTACCCGCTGAATAGATCGCTGTGCGCCACAGCGAGTCAAGCGCCTCTTCGGTTTCGCGCCCGCCCAGGGTAAGCGTGCGGGGCAGTTCGCTGAGCATGAGCCAGCCGCCTACCATCATGCCGATGGCCAACAGCAAGGTGGCTCCAAAGCCAGCTTTTGATTCCCGCTGCTGCAAACTTTGCCATACCAGATAGGCTGCGCCAATTAGTGATGCGCCCACCAGGACCAGCAGCACCTGAGGCCAATAGAGAAGCTGGGCCTGGAGAACTTCGGTACGCAGGATTGGGTTGGGGCGCTGGCCAGTCGCATACTCATAGGCCCATTTGAACTGCTCTTCGCTAAGGGCTGCCATGCCGTGCGCGGCCTGCTTGTTCAACTGCATGGCCCCGATCAGGTAGAATGCGGCAAATCCTACGCAGATTCCCAACACGACTCGGAGCCAATGTAGCGCGCGATGCAGCCGGGGCTGCTCATCGTCGTCAACTCGGCGGCGTACCCAGGTGACCAGGTAAATGGTACCCAAAGAGATGAACACCAGCATGGTCGCGTAAATCTGTTTGCGCAGGGGTTCGGTGTGCCCGCCTCGCCGGACCACAGCTTCACCCACATCGAGGGCGGAGAAAATCCGCGTCTGACGTACGGCGGCAGGGTTGTCTGCCGTCAGACTGACGGTTAGTTTTTCGCCGGCTGGCAAACCGGTCAACAGCCCCTCGGCTACAGAACCATCGGCCAGCACGACCATGATCTTCTGCTTGTTGGCAAATTCCGCTTCCAGGCGAGAGACACGGTTAGCCGGAAACTGACTGTAGGCCTCGGCAGCCAACGGCGCTTCGATGACCTCACCGCCGATCTCTACTTCCACCGTGACTTCTTCGGTAAGGCTGAGGCCGCTGATCAGGCCGTTGTCATCGGTAACGAATACGGTGCCTTCGAGCACCTTCTGGTTGAAGATCGTGCGAGCGATAGACTGTGCCTGTTCGACATCGCCTTCAAGCTGATCGATGGTATATAGACCGAGCAGGATCGCGGCCAGCATCGTTGTGCCCATGGTGATCGTGCTGCCAATGTAGGCGCGCGACCGGATACGCGCGAGAATGGGCAAACCCACATAAGCCAGGCCGATCATGGTGGCTGCCAGCACCAGCCAACCCGCTGTGCCGAGGTCCAGCCTGTCGATCAATTGAGGGCCTAAAATCCACGCCAGGCCAAAAGCGGCCAGTATTCCCATGATGAGCGCGAGTGTTCTGGGCGCATCGGCCTGGCGGTGGGTGGCAGAAAGCTGCAGGTGGTTCGCGCCCACATAGCCTGCTGTCGCCAGGAGCAGCATGATCACCGGAAACCAGGACACTCCGTCTGCACCGGTGACCAACACGAACGCCGCGCTTATGATGCCTGCGCCGGTCAGCAGCCCTGGCAGCACAAATAGCCAGGCGACACTGCGGCCTGTGTCGAGGTCATGCTGGCGCGCGCTGCGCCATGCGCGGTAGCCGCTGTAAATGAACACCAGGCACAAAGCGAACAGGATAATATAGGTCAGGCTGCCCATCGCGCGCAGATAGTTTTCCAGCCCGACATATTTGTTGGTGATGGGCGAGCCGGACTTAAGACTCTCATAGAACCCGGCAATCACGGGCCACAGACCAAAAACAAGCGTGGCAAGAGTCGCTGGGAACACAAAGAGGTAACCGGTGATCGCCTCCTGGATCTTGCGGCGGCGTTTGCCTGTGATCAGTTGCTGCTCAATGGCGTCCTGGTGAAGGTGTGGATCGATAGTTGCTGCCGTCATCACGGTTGTCCTTGGTCACGGCTCGTTGCATGGAACGCTGATCCGAAGGAGTTATCCAGTTGCCTGGTGTGCCCAGGCTGTGTTGGGTCTCAAGAATGCTGCTGTTCTGCTTGACAGCCCTGGAACATGTTGCGATTGTAACGGAAGATGACCTGGGTGCAAATTCGCATTGCCTGGTCTGCCCCAATCACTGTCGGATCACCGATAATCTTAACCTGAGCGGAATTGGGGCACAAAAATGCAGCGCGTGTTTGTGCCGGGTGAAGTAGTATAATGAGGCTTCGCGTCAGGGGACGTTTTCTGAATTTTGGAGATGATATGCGCCATTATCATGAACAGAACCGGGCGGCCTGGAATGCGGCCACTCAACAGCACAACAGCCATAAAGGTGATCAGGCGGCATTTCTGCGGGCGGGCGGCAGCACGCTGTTCCCTGAAGAAATCGCGCTGTTGGGGGAGGTGCGTGGGAAATCGCTCCTTCATCTCCAATGTAATGCCGGCCAGGATACGCTGAGCATTGCTACTACACTTGGAGCGTCTGTCACGGGGGTGGATATCAGCGATGAAGCGATCGAGTTTGCCCGAAAGCTGGCACATGACAGCGGTATCCCTGGTGAGTTTGTGCGGGCCGATGTGTACGATTGGTTCGAGGCGAACACCCAACAATATGACGTAGTGTTTGCCTCGTATGGGGTGATCTGTTGGCTGTCGGACCTGTTCAGTTGGGGGCGCGGTATCGCGGCGGCACTCAAACCGGGCGGGTACTTCGTGCTGGTGGAATTTCACCCAATCTTGGGTTTGCTTGATGGCGTGTTCAGTGGAGACTGGTCACAGGCGGGGGATTACCTGGGAGGCAAGCACCTGGCGTTCGATGTAGGGATCGGCGATTATGTGGCCATGTCGGGCGCAGGGCTGACACTGGATGGCAGACCTATTCCCAAAGCTGCCGAATGGGTGAACCCCAACCCATCGCACGAATTTGCCTGGGGAATCGCCGATACGCTGAGCGCATTATTGGAGGCTGGGCTGACTCTGACTGCGGTGCACGAATATCCGTATTGCAACGGCTACAAGCCGTTTCCCGATCGGATGATCGAAGGGCCGGGACGACGCATGACGTTTGGTGAGGGTATGCCCCAAATTCCGTTAATGTTCGCGGTGCGCGCGGAAAAACGCGCCCTGGCGAAGTGAGCACCTGCCAGGGCGCGTACTATACAGTTCTTTCGATTCGCCTGTTCCGCGTCTAGGCTCCCAGCACGCCGAAGATGAGCGAGGCGACGATCAAGGCCAGCACGGTATTAAACACCGTCGCAGCCAGATAGACTGAGATCGGTTTCGATCCCATCTTGCGCAGTTCGCCAACCGCCAGTTCCAGCCCAATGCAAATGAATGCCAGGGCAAAGAGCCACTGGGTGATCAACTTGAGATCGACGACATCAGTCGCTTTGTCCAGAAACCCTATCGAGGCCAGAATGGACGCCAGGACAAAGCCGATCACGAACTTTGGGAACCGCTGCCAGATCACATTCGTGCCGGGACGTTTGCCTTTTTTGCGTTCCACAACCATCGAGAAATAGAGCGACAAGCCAAACGCGGCGAACCCAATCATCACGTTTTGTGACAGCTTGACCACTGTCGCCACTTTTTGTGCTTCAGGACCGTGCAGCGTCCCTGCGCCTACCACGGCTGCCGTTGTGTCGATATTGCCACCGAACCACGCGCCTGCTACATCATTGGACAAACCCATCGCGTCCGCTGCAATGGGCGCGAGGACCATCAGCGGGAGAGCCGTGAAGATCACCAGTGCCGAGACATAGGTGACCTCTTCCTTCTTGGCCATGACAGCTCCTGCTGCCGCAATGGCTGCCGATACCCCGCAGATGGATACGGCTGTCGCCATTACGGCGCGCAGTGTATCGGGGAGTTTTAGACGCCCGCCAAGCCACCAGGTGAAGAAGAACACCGAGGTGACCATGATAATGGCCTGGAATAGCCCGCCTGCTCCTTTTTCGACCAGGTCTCCCAGGGCGATCTGTGTGCCCAGGATAACAACGCCGATCTTGAGATAGAGTTCGGTGCGAATTGCCGGGCGGACAAAGTCGTACAGCTTGGTCAGCCGCAGGATGGCATTGGCAATCAGGCCTACGATAACCGCAGTGAGGGGGTATTCAAAGGGGTTGCGGGTGAGGTGCTTGCCGTTGATTTCCAGGTCCTGAAAACGCTCGCTAATGGCCAGGTCTAGTTCGGCGACCAGAATCGTGAGAGCAATGAGCAGGAGCGAGCCGGTAACGAATCCCACGAAGGCGGGCGTTCGTAGCCGTGCCGCAACGGTTTGCATCTGAGCTTTAGTGATCATGCAGCGTTTCTCTCCTGCTCGTCATTTCTTGAACCACTCAAAGAGGGGCCATTTCACATTGAAGTCGGCAAATCGAACCAACAAGATAAGAACAACACCTATGGCAGTAGCCAGCCAGTCTTCCGAAAGTTTTGCTTTTGGGGTAGCGGCTGCCGCAGACTTTTTCCGGGGTTTTGCGCGCGTCATCGTTGAATTATCCTCCTGAATGGAGTGTTATTCTATCACTCGCCGTCAATGGATCAATCCATGTTCGCTGTACTATCGGCAGAAGGATTTGATTGGTACAGCTTATGTGCCACGCAGCCGCGGGTCGAGAGCATCTCGCAGACCGTCGCCCAGGAAGTTGAAAGCCAGTGTTGTCAGGACCAGCGCGATGCTGGGCACCACCAGGATGTGACGATTTGAGAAGAACCCGCCCTGGTTGCGGACCTCGCTGATCATTGCGCCCCAGCTTGGGGTGCCCGGCTGTACACCCAGCCCGATAAAGCTCAGGAATGCTTCGGTGAAGATGTAGCCCGGAATGGCCAGGGTCTCGGCGACGATCAGGGGGCCGATCACGTTGGGGAGCAGATGGACAAAAATGATCCGACGGTTACTGGCTCCAACGGCGCGGGCGGCTTCGACGAATTCTTTCTCGCGGTAAGACAGAACCTGTCCGCGAGCCAGGCGAGCCATGCCGATCCAGCTCAGCGCGCCCAGGGCGATGAACAGGAACAGCAAGCCGCCCATGTCCTTATTCAGTTCGAGCACGAATCCCACAAAACCCGTTCGCCCGGAATCCTGGTATTGGCGGGCGATTTCGGTAAAGAACACCTGCAGCAGGATGATCAGGACCAGGCTGGGGATGCCGTACATAAAATCAATGAACCGCATCATGACCATATCGACCCGGCCACCATAAAAGCCGGAGATGACGCCGTAGATCAGGCCAACGATCAGGCTCATAGTCGCGCCGAGAACGCCCACGGCCAGCGAGACTTGCGCGCCGTAGATGGTCTGAGTCAGCCAGTCTTTGCCACTGCTATCGCCCCCGGCAAGGTATACCCACTGGCGCTGGGTCAGGTCCGGCATCTCACGAAAGCAGTACTTGCTCTGGACGTAGACCAGCGCTTCATCACTCAACCAACCACACCAATAGGGGTTCATTTCCAACCCATCCCGCGCGGCGAGGCCAGGATCGGGATAGGGGTCCTGTTGGGGCAGCCCAATCGGGTTGATGGTGTGGCGGGCTTTGGCCCCGGTGCGCGCGTCGAGTAGTTCCAGATGGGTAAGCAGCGGCGCGCTGATCGCCAACAGCACGATACACGACAGCAGGCCGAGGGCAATCATGGATGCCCTGTTTTTGCGGAACAGGTGCCAGGCGTCGATCCAGGGGTTCGATTTGGGCTGTTTTTGTTTCAGCGAAAGAGGCTCAGCGCCATCAGCAACTGCCATTATCCAATCTCCTTCGTGATCACAGCGAGTACACCGGTCTTCGAACACAGGCCAGGTGCATCTTCGTTCCTATGTGTCTGTGCGCCTAATCGAACCGGATACGCGGATCGAGCCAGGTATACATGATATCGACCAGAATGTTGCCGGTGATGAGAAAGACCGAGTAGAGGATAGAGACGCCCATGATCATCGTGTAATCGCGGGCTGACACGCTATCCACAAAGACTTTGCCTAATCCAGGGATGACAAAGATCAGCTCGACCACGAATGTCCCAGTCAGTACGCCTGCCAGCAGTGGGCCGAGAATGGTAGCCACCGGAATCAGCGCATTTTTCAGCGCGTGAATGTAGATGACCGAGCGTTCGCGCAGCCCTTTTGCGCGGGCAGTACGCACATAATCTTCGTTCAGGACCTGGAGCAGGCTGGCGCGTGTCAGGCGCGCGATCCCGGCGCTCATACCAGTCCCCAGAGTGATCACCGGCAGCGCCAGAATTTGCAGGTAGTAGAGAGAAAGCTCTGGCCCCTGCCGCCACTGGTTCTGCTGGTCGGCGACCGGTACCCATCCCAGTTCGACGGCGAAGATGATGATCAGGATGGGGGCGAGCACAATGGACGGAGTTGCCTGGCCAAGCACGGCAAAGAAAGTCGCGATGTAATCCACCACCGTGTTGTGATAGACGGCGGCCAGCACTCCCAGCGGTACTCCCAGCGCGAAGCCCAGGATGACGGAAAACACGCCCACCTGGATGGAGACTGGCAAGCGGCGCGAAATCTCATCGCTCACCTGGACGTTGGAATCGCGCAGAGAGATATTCAGAGAAGGGCCGAAGTCCAGATGCAGGACACCCCACATATAGTTCCAGAACTGTGAGTCCAGTAGATCGATCTTCCATACTTTGACAGTTTTCTGGTACAGATCGCCACCGGTGCTGCCGCCATAGGTGCGGATTTCCTCACGCTGGACGGGCAGCAGATTCCAGTCGTCTCCATCGGGAAACTTGCCATCATTGGGGAGGTTGAACAGCACAGGCTTATCCAGGCCGAATTTTTCTTCGAGCTGCCGAACCAGGTATTCGGGCATTCGGCGCTGGCCAATGGCGTTGAATGGTCCCCCTGGCAAAAGGTGCGACAGAGTAAAGGTCACCAGCATGATCGCAAACAACACCGGGAGTGCGGCCAGGATGCGCCGGATCAGGAATTTTATCATGCTAGTCCCACCCATCAGGTTGACCAGGCTGACAAGCGCCCCCTTGACGAACCCGGTGGACTGGTCGAGGGATTGTGTACGTGTCTGTGGCATGATCGTGTCCTCAATTGCCGCCCGGTATATGCAAGCAATCAGGTTCGGGCGGTCCCCCGTGCCTATTGAGCACTCACCAGATCGCGCGCCGAAGCGTACCCTTCAATGGCGCGCAGATCGTCGGCTACATAAGTGATGACGCGCTCAAGCTTGCCGTTCCGATCCACTGTTTGATAGCTGGCCGGCTCGCCAATGCACTGAACGCGATAGTAAAAAGTGAACGTGTTCGATGTGCGCGCTTTGTCAAGTACGACGTCGATCACGGTCAACGGCTGGTCAGAGCGACAGCGCCCGGCATATTCGGTGTAACGGCCCATTGACTGCGCGCCGGACAGCGTCGCCGGCAGGCGCGCGTACTCGACACCGCTCACCTCATCGGCTTCGATGGCCGCGCTGCTGCTCTTGAAAAGCACCTGGTCGCCTGGGACAAACTGGAGAGGCCCCTGCAAAAAGGCCTGGTCTGCCCAGCCTTCTTGTGACTGGTAAACACAGGTGGTGCTGCCATCTTCCCCGGTGACTTCTTCGACACACAAGTCACAGGTGACCCGGTAATAGACTTTGTCGCGCCCGACATAGTCGCTGATATGGGCCACCGTGCCATTGATGCATTGGCCGACCACGTTGGTTTCTGCGCCGAATATCACTTCGCCAGGATCACGCGTGAGGTACAAAGGTGGCGAATATTGCACCACCTTTCGTTCGTGTAGTGCCAGGTCGGTTGTCTCTCCGCCAGTTTCACTTTCGGCCTGTATGTCTTCGGCTGGCAGCGCTTCAGTGGTGTTTTCGACCTGCCCCAGCTGCTCGGCAGACAGTTGATCAGCGAACATGGGCTGAGATGGCACATAGACGAGTGCGGTATCTCCCTTTTCGTATTTCAACGGTCCGACGATGTTTTCCTGATCTACCCAGCCTGCGGTGTCACCACAGGTGACATTGTAATACACATGTTCGTCCAATAACCGGACTTCCGATGCCTGAACAACTGCGCCCGGTGGACATTGTCCCTGAGCCGGGTTCGCCTCAGAAAGCGGGCCGGGACCGGCTGTCAAGGTTAATAGAGTATCTTCCATATCAAGAGCAAGGGCGCGGGCATCACTGTTCATATCTACCGGACCGAACAGGTCGGCATTTGTTACCAGGCCGGTGAGAGGTCCGCCCGTGGTAGGGCAAGAGATCGAGTAAAAAATCTCTTTCTGACCATCACCATCTGGATCGGCGGCCTGCACATCGAGCACGGTCACGATCGTTTCGGGTTTGCACTGCATCAGGAAATTGGTGGGCGAAGGCTGGAATGTTTTGGGGTCCAGAATACGCACCGATTGCTCACCTGCCGGGGCCAGCCCGATGGCAAGATCATCGCGGGAGAACAGCAG
>DAOUFU010000174.1:0-8032 GCA_034429275.1 Anaerolineae bacterium
CCATGGGGCGTATTCCATTTTCGGGGCATGAGACTGTGGGGGTTGCCCGGCCTCACCCCCGCGCGGCCAAAACCGGGCCGCTTCGCCCCCTCTCCGAAAATTTTCGGAGAGGGGGCAGACCAGGCGCCTCCCCTGAGGCGCGCAGGTCGGGGGTGCGGCCAGCCGTTCGCCCCCCCCCTCGCCGCTCACCTTATCAAAATGCACGACGCGGGCGAAGCCCTCGTGATATCGCCTCCAATCTGGAATGCACACCCTCTCCATGACGGTTTTTGTATTCGTGGGCGCGTGTGCTAGAATGATGGCGCGTCATTGGCGGTCCATCCGTGATGGCGCACGGAGGGCGCGCGCCCGCGAATTGCTCACCGGGCGGGCGGTTGCTATACTACTCGTGGCATGGCTGGCACACAATAAACCTTAATCCCTGGGGGAACGAGTATGTCTGTGAGTGAGTGGGCTTTTGTAGGGTTATTTTTTGCACTCGGCTGGACCTTGCCAGCCCTACCCATCGTAGCGGGGAAACTCCTCGCACCCCAACGTCCCAATCCTGCCAAATCAGATACCTATGAATGTGGTGTGCAGCCCTTTGGCGACACGCAGACACAGTTCCGCGCGCAGTATTATATTTACGCGCTGGTCTATGTCGTGTTCGGCGTGGAGATCGCGTTCCTGGCCATATGGGCGCTGGCCTATAACCGGCTGGGGTTGTTTGCGCTGTTCGAGATGGCGGTCTTCATCCTGCTGTTGGTCGTGGCGCTGATTTTTGTCTGGCGCAAAGGCGCGCTCAGGTGGGCCTAGCACCCGGCAGCCGGCAGCATAACGCTCACCCGGCTGTTTTTGCCTGTACACCCGACATTCGCCGGAGATGAATGCTTATGACGGACCTGCTGCAAGATATCGGTTTTGGGTACAGCCTGGCACGCCTGATCGCCCTGTCGATCGGCGTGTTTGTGGTTGGTGCGTTTGGCCTGCTGCTGACCCTGTTCCTGATCTGGGCGGAGCGCAAGATTGCAGGCCGGTTCCAGGACCGGCTGGGGCCGAACCGGGTGGGGCCATACGGCCTGATCCAGTCCTTTGCCGACCTGGTGAAGATCGTGATCAAAGAGGATATTATGCCGGTTGGGGTGGATCGCTGGGTGTTCAATCTCGCCCCCATCCTGACGGTGCTCTCGGTGATCCTGATCTGGGCGGTGGTGCCCTTCACGCCGGACTGGATCGGCACCGACCTGAGCGTGGCGGTGATCTACCTGATCGGTGTGGGATCGCTGGGCACGGTCTCGGTGCTGATGTCGGGCTGGGGCAGCAACAACAAATATTCGCTGCTGGCGGCCTATCGCGGCGTGGCCCAGCTGATCAGCTACGAGATTCCGCTGGTGCTCGCGCTGCTGGTGCCGGTGTTGCTGGCGGGCACTTTCAGCACGCAGGGGATCATCCAGGCCCAGCACATCTGGTATTTCTTCGCCTTGCCGCTGACATGGATCATCTTCATCATCTCGGCCCAGGCTGAAAATGGGCGCGGCCCCTTCGATCTGCTCGAAGCCGAGTCCGAGCTGGTGTCGGGCTTCCACATCGAGTATTCGGGCATGAAATTCGGCATGTTCTACGTGGGCGAATTTCTGCACGCCTTCACGATGGGCGTATTGTTCTCGATCTTCTACCTGGGCGGCTGGCGCGGTCCATTCGTCTATGATGCGCCGATCCTGGGCTTCTTCTACCTGATGATCAAGAGCGCGGTGGTGTACTTCGTGCTGATCTGGATCCGCATGACCCTGCCGCGCCTGCGCATCGACCAACTGCTCGACTTCAACTGGAAGTTCATGGTGCCGCTCAGCCTGATCAACGTGCTGGTGGTGGCCTTTGTGTGGAAGATCGTGCCGGGCACCGACTCGATCAACAGCTTCCGCGAGGCGCTGGGGCCGACTCTGGCGCTGCTGGCCGCCAACGTGGCCATGATTGCCGGGGTCGGTGCGGTGCTGCGCTCGTGGGGTCGGCGCGACCGGGCGCGCATTGAAGCGCGACTCGGCCCGGTGGAGCCGTCGGCAGTGGGTGCGGGTGTCGCCGCTGATGCGGGTGTCCCCGCTGGTGCGGGGGATTAGGAGGCGCGTGTGACTATTACGGCTGAGTCAATTGCCTTTTTGCTGCTGAGCGCGATCACGCTGGGCGGAGGCGTGGGGGTTGTCGTCTCGCGCAACCTGTTTCACGCCGGTTTGTACCTGATGCTGAGCCTGTTCGGCGTGGCCGGGTTGTTCGCGCTGCTGGCTGCACCGTTCCTGGCGGCGGTCCAGGTGGTGATCTATATCGGCGCGATTGCGATCCTGATCATCCTGGCGCTGGTCTTCACGCCGGATGTGACGCGCATCAGCCGTGGCTACCTGCGCGAATGGCCGGCAGCGGTGGCAGTGGCGGCGCTGCTATTTGTCGGGCTGGTGCTGGTGCTTTCGCCGCTGGTGGACGAACTCGGCGCGGACCGGTTCAGCGCCCCGTTCACCCAGGACAATCCCGCGCCGGTGCCGGGCAGCAGCCTGGTGGACCTGGGCGAGCAGTTGGTCGATCCCGATGCGTACATGCTGCCCTTCGAGCTGGCCTCGGTGCTGCTGATGGGCGCGCTGATCGGCGCGGTGCTGCTGGTGCGGCCCCGCGAAGAACCCCCGGATGATGAGCCTGCGGGCGACGTGATCGAGCAAATCGCCAGCGCGCGCGGCGATCATTAGCGCGCTGATCGACAAAGGAGACGGCAAGCGTATGGTCCCGTTGTGGATGTACCTGGTGGTGGCGGCGGCGCTGTTCTGCCTGGGGGTGTTTGGCGTGCTGGCGCGGCGTAACGCGATTGCCATCTTGATGTGTATCGAACTGATGCTCAATGCGGCGAACATCAACCTGGTGGCCTTCTGGCGCTACCAGACCCCGGTGCAGGTTTCCGGGCAAGCGTTCGCCATTTTTGTGCTGGCGGTGGCGGCTGCCGAAGCGGCGGTGGGCCTGGCGCTGATCATCGCAATCTACCGGCGTCGCCAGTCGGTGGTGGTCGAAGACGTGGATTTGCTGAAGTGGTAAAGGGCAGCGATGAGCGGCGGGCGCGCCCCACACTGCGCGTCAACCGCTGATTGCTTACAAAGGGAACCGCTTATGGATATTAACTGGTTAAGCGCCGATTATTTGCCCTGGCTGATCCTGGCTTTTCCGTTGGTGAGCTTCCTGGTGATCGCGCTGTTCACGGCGCGCAACGCCGCGCTCAGCCAGGCGGTTGCGCTGGCAGGCATCGGGATCGCGTGGGTGCTCAGCATGATCGAGTTCGCGCACGTGGTGTGGATCAAAGACATCGAGCTGGGCAAGAGCGTGGTCGGCAGCCAGCTCGAATGGATGGACATTGGCGCGTACACGTTCAAAGTGGGCGTGATGGTCGATCCGCTCACGGCCTACATGCTGCTGATGGTCCCGCTGGCCTGCCTGCTGATCTTCATCTATTCGCTGGGCTACATGCACGGCGACCCGCGAGTCGGGCGCTTCTTTGGCTACCTGTCGCTGTTCTCCGGCGGGATGCTGACGCTGGTGCTGGCCGATAACCTGCTGCTGCTGTTCATCGGCTGGGAGATCATGGGCTTCTGTTCCTACTCGCTGATCGGCTTCTGGGCGCACAAAAAGACGGCGATGGAGGCGGGCGTCAAGGCGTTTATGACGACGCGCGTCGCCGATATGCTGATGCTGGTGGGTATCGGCTTCCTGTTTGTGCTGACGGCGGCAGTGAACCCCAACGTCCCGACCTTGAACTTCCGCGCACTGATGTATGACCCACAGCCCGAAATCCATGCCGAGACGGCGGAGGCTGCGGCCTCGGCAGCGGCCGAGGCTCCGGCGGAAGCTGCGGCCCCAGCCGAGGGTGAACTGCCTATGTCCGAAGCGCCGGAAGGCGCTCTGGCCGAGACTCATGCCGGGGGCGAAGACGCGGAGGCCGGGCACGGTGAAGAGCACCGGCTGACCCTGCTCGATTCGCTGGCCGATCGGCGCGTGCCGATCTTTGGCGGCAGCGCGTTGGCCTTCATCGGCGTGATGCTGGTGATCGGCACCATCGGCAAGAGCGCACAGTTCCCGCTGCATGTCTGGCTGCCCGATGCGATGGAAGGCCCGACCCCGGTCAGCGCCATGATCCATGCGGCGGCGATGGTGTCTGCCGGTGTGTACATGGTGATCCGCATGTTCCCGCTGTTGAGCGCCGGGGCCGACTATCACGCAGGCGATTTTTCCGCCCCGATGGTGCTGATGGGGCTGGTTGGCGGCTTCACCGCGCTGTTTGCGGCGGTGCTGGGCATGGGGCAGAGCGACATCAAGCGCGTGCTGGCCTATTCGACCATCAGCCAGTTGGGTTATATGGTGGCGGCGTTGGGCGTCGGCGCGTGGATTGCGGCGGCCTTCCACCTGATCAATCACGCGTTCTTCAAGGCGCTGCTGTTCATGGCCTCCGGCTCGGTGATCCACGCGATGGAACACGGCGAGCATCACGCCCACGAGCACGGGCACGGCGATCATGAGCACCACGAGGAACCGGACGGGCTGGTGATGGATTATGTCGCGCCGCCCAACGATATGCGGCGCATGGGTGGGCTGATCCACCGTATCCCGGTAACGGCGATCACGATGGCGATCGGTGGGCTGTCGCTGGCCGGGTTCCCCTTCGTGACGGCGGGCTTCTGGTCGAAGGATGAGATCATCGCGGAAGCGTGGCACGGCATGACGGAAGGCTTCCCGCTCGCGCTGTTCGTGCTGCTGATGCTGGTGGTCTCGGCGGCGCTGACCGCGTTCTACACCGCGCGTATGTGGTTCCTGACCTTCTGGGGCCAGCCGCGCACCGAAGCCGCCCGCTACGCCGGTCCGGGCACACTGCGCCCGCGCTGGGTGAGCTGGTGGAACAGCCGCAAGGCCAGCGCCAGTTACAAGCTGATCAACGAATACGCCGATCCTTCGACGCTGCGCGCTGCCGCGCAAATGGAAGCGCCGCTGGTGATCCTGGCGTTCTTCGCGATCACGGCGGGCTTCATCGGCATACACGAGGATATTCTGGGCAAGAACCCGCTGCACGACTTTCTGGCGGCGACGGTAGCGCTGCACGGCGCGGTGATCGACTTCAACTTCGTGCCGATGCTGGTCAGCATCATCGTGGCGCTGAGCGGCCTGGTGCTGGGCTACCTGGTCTACGGCGCGCGTCCGCTCGCGGCGGGCCAGGACGACCCGGTGAAAGTCGCGGTGGGGCCGGAGATCTGGCGGATGCTCGAAAACCGCTTCTATATCGATCTGCTGTACCGCAAATACCTGGTGAAGCCGGTGGAGCGCTTCGCCCATAACGTCGTTGGCCCGGTCATCGACCAGGAGACGATTGACGGCGTGTTGGAGACGATTTCGGACCTGTTCACCGGCCTGGGCGAGTTGTTCAAGATGCTCAACAAGCTGGTGATCGACGGCGTGGGCGATGGCATCCCGCGCGCGATTGGCGCTTTTGGCGGCTGGCTGCGCCAGTCGCAGAGCGGCAAGCTCCAGCAGTATTTGCTGGTGGTGGCGCTGGCCGTGCTGGCGCTGGGCACGCTGTTGATCATCCAGGTGCGGTAAGGGCGCGTTCCACCCCTTATAAGGAGACGGGCAGTCGCTTATGTATGATTTCATCCCCCTAGACTTCTTATCGCTGATGGTGCTGCTGCCGCTGCTGGGCGCGGTGATCGTGTTCTTTATGCCGCGCGATCGGGTGCGGATGGCGCGCTGGACGGCGTTGGGCTTCAGCCTGGTGGTGCTGGTGCTGACTCTGGCGGTGTTTTACCAGGTGCAGGCCCATCCCCCGGCGGAGGGCGAATGGGTCTACGAATCGCGGGCGGAATGGTTCCCACAGCTCAATGCCTCGTGGCATGTGGGCGTGGACGGGCTGAGCGCGGTCATGATCCTGCTCACCGGCCTGCTGACTCCGCTCGCCATCCTGATCTCGTTCGAGATCAAAGACAAGCCCCAGCAGGCATTGGCGCTGTTCCTCTTTTTGGAAACGGGCATGTTGGGCGTGTTCGTGGCGCTCGATATGATGGTCTTCTTCCTGTTCTGGGAGATCGGGCTGGTGCCGATGTATTTCCTGATCTACCTGTGGGGCGGCGAAAACCGGCGCTATGCGGCCAACAAGTTCTTCCTCTATACCATGGCCGGGTCGCTGGGCCTGCTGCTGGCCACCCAGTTCATCGGCTACGCGGTGGGCAGCTTCGACATCCCGGTGATGCTGCGCGAGTGGCCTGCCTACAAGGGCGTGAATAGCAAAATTCTGGGGCTGGATTTCAACGTCGTGCGCTACTACGCGCTGCTGGGGTTCGCCATCGCGTTCCTGATCAAAATCCCGGCGTGGCCGTTCCACACCTGGCTGCCCGATGCCCACACCGAAGCGCCAACTGGCGGCTCGATGCTGCTGGCGGGGGTGCTGCTCAAGCTGGGCGCGTATGGCTTCCTGCGGCTGGCGATCCCACTCTTCCCGCGCGATTGGGTGATCCAGCGCACGCTGGTGAGCCTGAACTATAACCTGGCGGATGTGATTGGCCTGCTGGCGGTGCTGGGAATCATCCTGGGCGGGCTGGCGGCCTGGGGCCAGCACGACTTCAAGCGGCTGGTGGCCTATTCGTCGGTGAACCACATGGGTTTTGTGGTGCTGGGGCTGGCGGTGGCCGCGGTGATGTACGGCGCGACCTGGGCCGAGACTCAGAATGACTACAACATCCTGGGCGGGTTGGCGGGCGTGGACCTCGATCAATATGGAGGAAGCGCCCTGCGCGAGAAAGTCAACCAGGTCTACCCGGTAGAAATGCGTGCCGAAGACCGTCAGGACGCGCGCACGGCCCTCAACGGCGCGGTGCTGCAGATGTTCAATCATGGGTTGAGCAGCGCGGGCATGTTCTTGCTGGTCGGCGCGCTCTATCACAAGGCGCACACGCGCGATCTGCGCCGTTTTGGTGGCATGTGGGACCTGATGCCGGTGTTCGGCGGGCTGCTGATCTTCACCAGCATGGCGAGTCTGGGCCTGCCCGGACTCAACGGTTTCACCGGCGAGTTTTTGATCGTGGCCGGGTCGTTCAAGGCGTACCCGATCTATGTGCTGCTCAGCCTGTTTGGCCTGCTGGTGACGGGCATCTATATCCTCAAGGGGATTCAGATGGTGCTGCACGGACCGGCCAGCGCCGAATGGGCCGAATATGATCGCACCAGGCACCGGCTGGAGATCGAGAAGCGCGAGGTGCTGGCGCTGGCTCCGCTGGTCGTGTTGATGCTGATCACTGGCCTGTACCCCAACTGGGTGCTGGACGTGATCAACAGCGGAGTTGTCAACTGGTTCAATTTCCCTGGCGTCTAGTGGGGATGGTGCCCCCGCGCACGGCTGCACCAAAAACCGGGCGCTGCGCCCAACTTAGGAGGCCGAATATATGGTCATTACGTTTAGTGGGGTTTTGACGGGCATCCTGCTGACGCCGGTCGTCGGGGCGGTGATCATTCTGCTGCTCAAGCCGGAATCCAAGGAGCAGGCACGCATCATCGCGGCCATGTCCACCGGCGTGACGCTGCTGCTGGCGCTCGGCGTGTTCTTCACTTACAGCGTGGACGATGCCAACCGCGCCGCCGAAGGCTATGCAACGGCCCAGGCCGAGCGCGCTGCCAATGCCCAGGCACTGGCACAGGACCCGAACGCGGCGGTTGAGCCGGTCGCCCCGGCAGTCCCGTACTTCGCCTTTGAAGACCACGTGCAGTGGGTGAAATCGCTGGGTATTAGCTGGCACCTGGGCGTCGATGGCATCAGCGCGCCGATGGTGCTGCTCACGGCGATTGCCGGGTTTGCGGGCGTGTTGATCTCGTGGGGCATCGAAGACCGCACCCGCGAGTTTATGGCGTTCTTCCTGCGGCTGGTGGCCGGCGTGTTCGGCGTATTCATGGCCGTGGATTTGTTCGTGCTGTTCTTCTTCTACGAGCTGGCGATCTTCCCGATGTACCTCCTGATCGCCACCTGGGGCTGGAAGGACCTGCGCGAGTACGC
>DAOUFU010000175.1:0-23652 GCA_034429275.1 Anaerolineae bacterium
CTGCACGCTGCCTATCCGCGGTTCGAGCGGCGCGCAAACAGGCCGATGATCAGCAGCAGGATGCCGACCCCGGCCCCCAGGCAGCTTGCCAGTGTGCCCGAAATGGGACCACCGCCCTCTTCTTCCTTTTCCTGTCCCTGAACGCCTTCGACAATCAAAGTTGGCACAGGTGTCGGCTCTGGCGTGTCACTGGCCTGCACGCTGGTAGCAGTCGGTTCGGGCGTCTCGGTGGGAACCTCTGTAGCGGTGCCGGTCGGTTCAGGCGTATCAGAAGGCATTTCGGTCGCTGTAGCCGTCGGCTCAGGCGTGTCAGAAGGTACCTCGGTCGCGGTTGCTGTTGGCACGGGCGTATCCGAAGGTTCCTCTGTGGCCGTAGCAGTCGCCGTAGCAGTCGCCGTAGCGGTCGCCGTTGGCCTGGGCGTTTGAGAAGGCCGACGAGTGGCCGTGGGTGCAGGGGTGTCTGTCGGCACCAGTGCCACAGCTTCAGGAGTCATTGAGGGAGGCACCTCGGTAGGTGTGAGCGTAGGCTGGGGTGTCTCCGTAGGTGTATCAGTCGGCACCGGCGTTTCGGTGGGTGTGTCGGACGGTACCGGAGTCTCGGTTGGTGCCGGGGTATTCGTCCACCGGGCCGCTTCTGCAGTCTGATTCAGGGCCAGCTGCGCGGCAGCCGTTGCGGTGTCGTCAGGGGTGATGCTTGGCGTGATAGATGGCGTTTCGGTGAGAGTGACCGTCGCCGTTGGGGTAGCGGTCGCCGTCGCCGTTGCAGTGAATGTTGGCGTAAAGGTCGCGGTTGGCGTTGGCGTATTGGTCGGTGTAGCGGTTGGCGAAGGGGTCGGAGTCGGCGTGGGCACGATGAACATCTCCACGCTGCCCACCACATTTTCGCCGCTTGGATCAACCATCACGATTTCGAGGCTGCGCGCTCCAGAACCAATCGGCCAGACATCCACCGCGAAGGTATAAGGCGGTTCCGTGATCGACGCCACCGGCTGTCCATCAACCCGCACAAATACTTCGGAAATGGGCTGCTGGGCGCGCTCCACAACGGCTGTGAATTCAAGGTACTGCCCGGTCACCTGTCCATCGGCGGGCAGGCCATCAATCCGCACTACCGGCGGAAGATCGGCCACCTCAAAGGACGCCTCAACCGCTCGCGCGCCTCCGGCGGCATCCTGCGCTGCAAGCCGCAAGGTATGCGTACCCGGTTCCAATGCGTAGGGATCGAGCACAAGCTGCGCCTGGACGGCGTTTTCGCCCGCCGCCTCGAAGACGGCGCCGGCATCCACATCATCCAGAGTTAACGATTGCCCGGCCAGGCCACGCACCGCACTCACCGCAACGGATACGGTGACCGGCTCGCGCAACGGCTCCGAAGGCAGGCCCTCCAACCCGCTCAGTTGCGGGTAGAGGTCCGGCGTCTCGAATGTCGCTACGCCACTGGCCCCGGCAACGGTCGCCGTCACTTCTTGCGCGCTGCCGTCAGGCTCGAACCCGGTGGTTGCTGTCACGACATACTGGGTCCGCAGATAGCTGGCAAGGTAATCGTAGGCCTGCGCCAGCGTTGACGTATCCGGGTAGAAATAGGTATTCCCGCGCGTGCGCTCCGCCAGATTCGTCAGATAGGCATCATCCAACCAGAAACCGATGCCGAACACATAGAACGGAACCTCGTTTTCCGCCGCACGCTGCAAACCGGCTTCCATCCCCATAATACTCAAACCGCCATATTCGTTGCCATCCGTGAGCATGACCACAAACCGGCGCGGGGTATTGGCGGCCGCTGCCAATGCAGCCGCATCGTAGGTGGCATCATAGAGCGCCGTGCGCCCGCCCGCCACCAGCGCGTTGATCCCCGCACGGATCACATCGAGATCGGTGGTGAAGCCCTGCACCACCCGCACCGACGAGTCAAAATCGATGAGCGCCACCTCATCGCCGGGGGCCAGGCGATCTAGAAAAGCCAGCGCCGCTTCTTTCGCGTTCGCCATCGGCTCGCCCAGCATACTTTCGCTGCTGTCCACCACCAACACGACCGAAATCGGCAGGTTGTCCTGGGTGATATTCTGTACACTGGTCACGGTGATCGACCCGCCCGGACTGGGGAGCGGGAAATCCTCGATGCCCAGGTTCTGAACAGGCACATCGTATTGATCCCACACGTTGATCAAAAACGTCAGTTCCGGGAAGTTCTGAGTATCAATCGCGCCGATTTCGAGCCGGGTCGCGCCGTCTCCCTGGGCAGTAGTCTGCCCTTTGGGGATGACGAGGGTCACCACGAACGCGATCATGACAACGGCTGCAAGAACAGCAAACATCAAATGTCTGCGCATAATTCTGCCCCCTGCATATACGACATCAAAACGCAAAAACTACTTAATCGCGCACTACAAATAATTCCTCCGCACAGTATACCGCAAATCTGGCGTTTCGCTTCCAAGCACTTTACCAAAACGAGCCGCGCCGGGGCACGGATCGTCTGCTACCCTTTCACATTTGCCTGACCTCACCGGGCACCACTTATGCCCAGGCGCGCTCCATACACTCCAACACCCGATCGGTATAGGCCGAGGTGCTCAATGTGGCATAGGCCGGGTCGGCAATGTCCGCCGTGCGTGCCCCTTCTTCAAGCGCCCGTTCCACTGCCGACTCAATCGCGCGCGCTTCGGCATCCAGGTTCAGGCTGTGACGCAGCAGCATGGCCGCGCTCAGAATTGTCCCGGTCGGGTTGGCAAGTCCCTGGCCCGCAATATCCGGGGCCGAGCCATGAATTGGCTCGTAGACGCCAAATGTCCCTTCATTCAGCGAAGCCGAGGGCAGCATTCCAAGCGATCCGGCCAGCACAGAGGCCTCATCGCTCAAAATGTCCCCGAACATGTTCTCGGCCAGCACCACATCGAAGGTAGCCGGGCGGCGCAGCAAATGCATCGCACACGCATCAACCAGCACGTGATCCAGGGCCACATCAGGATAGCTGGCAGCGACTTCATTCACTGTGCGCCGCCACAGCCGCATAGAGGCCAACACATTGGCCTTGTCTACCGAGGCGACTTTGCCGCGCCGCTTGCGCGCAGCCTCGAACGCCACTTTTGCCACGCGCCGGACCTGGTCCACCGTGTACAACATGGTGTCATAGGCCTGGTCGCCATCTCCCTGTTCGGCGCGTGGACCAAAATAAGCCCCGCTGGTCAGCTCGCGCACGAAAAGGATATCCACATCGGCCAACAGTTCGGCGCGCAGGGGAGCGTGCTTGCTCAATGCCGGATACGCCCTGACCGGGCGCAGGTTGGCGAACAGGTCGAAGTGATGGCGCAGCTTGAGCAGCCCCTGTTCCGGGCGAACCGATGAAGTGGGATCGGACCACTGCGGCCCGCCGACCGCTCCCAACAGTACTGCATCGGCGCTGGCGCACATCTCCAGGGTCGAGTCGGGCAGCGAGGTGCCAGTAGCGTCAATAGCGCATCCGCCGATCATGGCTTCCTGGTAGACGAAAGTATGCCCATAGTGCGCCGCCACACGGTCGAGCACGCGCAGCGCCTCGGCCACCACTTCCGGGCCGATGCCGTCACCGGGCAGAGTTACGATTTTGGCTTGCATGAACCTTGCTCTCTCCTCTCAGTGGATAGGATCACGGGGCGGCCAGGCCGCTTAGCCCACAGGTTGAGCCTGCGTGACGCGCATCAACCCATATTCAACACTATCGGCGAGGGCGCGCCAGCTCGCATCGATGATGTTGGTGCTCGCCCCGACAGTGCTCCAGCGCTGGGTGCCGTTTTGGGTATCGATCAGCACGCGTGTCATTGCTGCCGTGCCGTTCTCGCCGTCGAGAATACGCACCTTGTAATCGGCCAGATGGAAATCGGCCAATTGGGGGAAGACTGGCGTCAGCGCCTTGCGGAGGGCGCGGTCCAGCGCATCAACCGGGCCATTCCCATCCGCGACGGTGTGCAACACCTGCTCGCCCACGCGCACCTTGACGGTAGCTTCGGCGAACATACCGCGTCCCTGGCGGTGCTCCACCACCGCCATAAAGTCAACCAGTTCAAACGGCGGCACATACCCTGGACGCCGACGCTGGATTAGCATGTGGATGGCGGCCTCCGCCCCCTCGAAAACATACCCCTTGCTCTCCAGGTGCTTGATCTCGGCCACAATCTCCGCCGCCTCTTTCGACGACAAATCCAGCCCAAATTCCTCGGCTTTGCTGAGCATATTGCCCCGCCCCGCCAGGTCCGATACCAGCACACGCATCTCATTACCCACCAGCGCCGGATCGATGTGCTGGTAGCTGTCGATGTTGCGGCGGATGGCCGCTACATGCATCCCCCCCTTATGTGCAAAGGCACTCTTGCCCACATAGGCCGCGCTGTTATTGGGGGCCATGTTGGCAATCTCCGAGACCGTGCGAGAGAGAGCGGTCAGCCGTGCGAGGTGCCCTTCGGGCAGGCACTTATACCCCATTTTCAATTCCAGGTCGGCGACTACCGAGACCAGGTTAGCATTCCCGCAGCGCTCACCGTATCCGTTGATGGTCCCCTGGACCTGGCACGCACCGCCGCGCACACCCGCCAGCGTATTGGCAACAGCCAGTTCGCCGTCGTTATGCGTGTGAATGCCCAGCGCCACGCCGGGGAACGCCTCGCTGATAGTCCGGGTCAGCGCTTCGACTTCCCAGGGCATCGAGCCGCCATTGGTATCGCACAACACCAGCACATCTGCGCCACCGTCGAGCGCCGCCTGTAGGGTTTGCAGCGCGTATTCTGCATTGAGTTTGTAGCCGTCGAAAAAATGCTCGGCATCATAAACCACTTCGCGCCCATGCGCTTTAAGAAACGCCAGGCTTTCACGGATCAGGCGGAGATTCTCTTCGGGCGTAGTGCGCAGCACCTCGGTCACGTGCAGCATCGAGGTTTTGCCCACGACCGTCACCACCGGAGTTTCGGCTTCGAGCAGCGCCAGGATATTGGAATCATCCGCCGGGGCGCTGCCCACCCGGCAGGTCATACCAAAAGCGGCGATCCGGGCGTGTTTCAATTCCATCGTGCGCACGCGCTGAAAATACGCGGCGTCTTTGGGGTTGGAGCCTGGCCAGCCCCCTTCGATGTAATCCACGCCCAGGTCATCCAGCAGCCGGGTGATCTTGAGCTTATCTTCCACCGACAGCGAGATATTCTCGCCCTGGGTGCCATCGCGGAGAGTGGTATCGTACACGGCTATGGTGTTCATCTGCGGGTTCCTCACTGGATTGATAGGTTTATGACGAATGAGACAGCAAATAAGACTTTTTTGAGGGGCAGATGGAACTACAGGACGCATAGCGTCCACCTGCCCCTTGCGGAGCAGGTGGACGACCTGCTCCGCTAGCCGGTAATGTCGATGCCCAGAATGTTGCGGGTATACGGTACGAGACCGCCTGCATTGATGATCTGCAGCACGGTTTCGGAATAGGGGCTGGCCTGGTAGACCTGGCCGGTCCGCTGGTTAGTGATTGTGCCGGCCACCAAGTCGATGCTCAGCCGGTCGCCCTTCTGCGCATCGCGCGCTGCCTGGGGACTTTCGAGGATCGGCAGGCCGATATTGATCGCATTGCGGAAGAAAATGCGCGCGAAAGATTCGGCCACAATGCACGAGACTCCCGCCCCTTTGATGCTGATGGGGGCGTGTTCGCGGCTTGAGCCGCAGCCGAAGTTGCGCCCACCTACGATGATATCGCCGGGCTGAACCTCTTTAGCAAAGGACTGGTCGGCATCTTCCATGCAGTGCAGCGCCAGCGCCTTCGGATCGGTCGTGTTCAGATAGCGGGCCGGGATAATGACATCGGTATCGATGTTGTCGCCATACTTCCAGACGTTGCCTTCGAGTTTCATGATGGTCTATCCTCCCTTACAGCTCGTCCGGGTGCGCCAGACGCCCCATGATCGCACTGGCAGCGGCAATCGCCGGGTTCGCCAGGAAAACACGGGCGTCGCGGTGTCCCATTCGCCCTCTGAAGTTGCGGTTGCTGGTGCTGACGCACACCTCATCCGCCGCCAAAACGCCCATATGCCCGCCGAGGCAAGGACCGCACGTGCTGGTACTGACGGCAGCACCGGCCAGTGTGAATAACTCGGTCCACCCCTCGCGCAGCGCATCCAGATAGACCGCCTGCGATCCGGGGATGATCATCACGCGCACATCCGGGTGAAACTCGCGCCCCGTCTTCTTCAAGATGTCGGCCACGATCTTCAGGTCTTCGAATCGCCCATTGGTGCAGCTTCCGATAAAAACCTGATCCACCTTCTCCGGCTTGATCTGGCTGATCGGGTGAACATTATCTGGCGAATAGGGACAGGCCACCTGCGGCTCCATCGAGGATAGATCAAACTCATGGACCGAAGCATAGGTGGCGTCATCATCCGCCCAGAAGGGGGTATACGAGCGGGTAGCGCGGGCCTCGACATATTCGCGCGTGACCGCATCAAACGGGATGAAGCCGCACTTGCCGCCTGCCTCAATCACCATATTGGTCATGGTCAGGCGCTCATACATCGGCAGCGTCTCAATCGCCGGGCCGGTGAACTCCATCGAGCGGTAGAGCGCGCCATCCACGCTGATCTCGCCAATGGTGCGCAGAATCATGTCCTTGCCATAGACCCAGGGCTGGCGTTCGCCGTAGTAGACAAATTTCATTGTCTCCGGCACTTTGAGCCAGGTTTTACCCGTCGCCATGGCGAAGGCGATGTCGGTTGATCCCATGCCGGTTGCAAACGCGCCCACCGCCCCATAGGTGCAGGTGTGACTGTCGCCGCCCACCACCAGGTCGCCGGGCAGAACCAGGCCGCGTTCGGGGAGTACAACGTGCTCGATCCCGGACCGGCCAACCTGGAAGCGGTGCGACAGCGCCTGGTCTTGCGTGAACATAGTCAGCGTGCGTGTCTGTTCGGCGCTCTTGATGTCCTTGTTGGGGGCAAAGTGGCTGGGGACCAGCATGATACGGTCCTGGTTGAAGACCTCGCCCACGCCCATTGCACGAAACGATTCTATCGCAATGGCTGCCGTAACATCGTTCGCCATCACGACATCGACATTGACAGTCACCAGATCGCCCGCCGAGACGTTAGGATTGCCTTCGACGTTATGTGCTCCGATGATCTTCTCGGCCAGTGTTTTTCCCATACGATACTCCTGATCAGGGTTGAGCCTGTTTGGGCTTGGATACCGAATTAGACGGTGTCGCCGGGGGCACGATCCCAGAAAGGTCCCACCCGCTGGGATAGGCCTGCGGTTCGGGAAAAGCGGGGATAATATCGCGCAGCTCGGCGGCATGCGGTGTGCTGCTGCCATTCGTTTTGGGGTTCAGTTTCGCAGTCATCAGTCCTCGCTCCTCATACCAGCACGGAGATGTCTCCGCCGCCGGTGATGTCATTCTCTTCGTGTGTGCGGGCGGTCAGCCAGGTCGGTTGGCCGCCCACACCGGTTCATTCCGTTACTCCGCGCTCGATGAGCGCACGCCCACCGTCGCCGCTTCGCCTTCTGGCTTACGATCGCCATAGCCGGTATAGGCCAGCAGCTTGTTGATCGCGGCCAGGTAGGCTTTGGCGCTGGCAACAATGATATCGGTATCGGCCCCATGCCCGCCGAACGTGCGCCGACCGTTCTCGTCGCGGCGGATGCGCACCGTCACTTCGCCCAGCGCGTCGATCCCCTCGGTGATAGCCGCCACCCGATATTCCACCAGTGTATTCGGCACCTTCACGATCCGGTCGATAGCCTGGAAGGTGGCATCCACCGGCCCTGTGCCGACCGCTGCCTGAATGTGCACCTGGCCATCAGGCCCGCGCATCTTGATGGTGGCGGTCGGCATCCCCATCTGCCCGCAGGCAACCTGGATGCCTTCCATGTGGAACACTTCCTCCGGCCCATAAAGCTCATCCGCGATCAGCGCCTCGATGTCGGCATCCGTCACGGTCTTCTTTTTGTCCGCCAGTTCTTTGAACCGCTCGAATGCCTGCTTCAGCTCCTCGTCGCTCATCTCGTAACCCAGGTCCTGCAGGCGGACTCGGAACGCATGCCGCCCGCTGTGTTTACCCAGGACCAGGTTACTCTGGGACAGGCCGACCGATTCCGGGGTCATGATCTCGTAGGTCGCCTGGTGCTTGAGTACACCATCCTGGTGAATACCCGCTTCGTGGCTGAAGGCATTCACGCCGACAATCGCCTTGTTGGGCTGGACGGGTAGGCCGGTATAGTTGCTCACCATACGGCTGGTGCGCGTGATCTGGGTCGTGTCGATGCCGGTGGTCATCCGGTAAATCTGCGGACGCGTGCGCAGCGCCATCACAACTTCTTCCAGCGAGGTATTGCCCGCCCGCTCGCCGATCCCATTGACCGTCACCTCGACCTGGCGCGCCCCGGCTTGCAGCCCGGCCAGCGAATTGGCCGTTGCCAGCCCCAGGTCGTTGTGGCAGTGCACCGACCAGATCACGCGGTCGCCGCCCGGTGTCTCGGTGATCAGCTTGCGCATCAGGTCGTAATATTCCGCCGGCGTGATGTACCCCACCGTGTCGGGGATATTCAGCGTCGTTGCGCCCGCTTCAATCGCTACACCCAACACATGGACCAGAAAATCCGGGTCAGAGCGGCAGCCGTCTTCCGGCGAAAACTCGATATCTTCGCACAGTGAGCGCGCATAGCTCACCATTTCACGCGCGCGCTCCACCACCTGCTCGCGCGTCATGCGCAGCTTGTACTGCATGTGAATGTCCGACGTGGCAATGAACGTATGGATACGCGGTTTAGCTGCCTCTCTGACAGCCTCCCACGCTTTATCGATATCGCTCTGAGTTGTGCGCGCCAGCCCACAGATGATCGGGCCATCCGGCGTGCCCACTTCCTGGGCGATTCGCCGCACGCCTTCCAGGTCATCCGGTGACGCCGCCGGAAACCCGGCCTCGATCACATCCACACCCAGCCGGACCAACTGGCGCGCGATATCGATTTTCTCGGCGCTGGTCAGGCTGGCTCCGGGCGACTGTTCCCCATCGCGCAGGGTGGTGTCGAATATCCGCACACGGTTTGTGGCATCAACCCCAGGCTCGTCCATTGTGATGATTTCCTTTCGCGCAAGGCAGAATTAATCAACTCGTTCGGATCACAGGACCCAAGGTCATCAAGACCCTCTTCCTTCAAGCCATCAAGGCCATCGTCGGACACTCGCATCACCCCCTTTCATGCCACCAGGGATACTCGTCGAATCTCCCGCTCACGCGCAGAACGCTAATCGGCTTTCGGCGCGCGTTTGGCCTTCAGGAACGGCATCATTTCGCGCAGTTCCGCGCCGATCTTCTCGATCATCAGGTTCTGCTCAGCACGGCGCGCCTCGTTGAACCAGGGACGCCCCGCCTTGTTTTCCGCAATCCAGTTGCGAGCATAGGTCCCGTTCTGGATTTCGGTCAGCATCTTTTTCATCTCGCCCTTGGTTTCCTCGGTGATCAGGCGCTCACCGCCGGTATAACCCCCGTGTTCCGCCGTATCCGATACCGAGAACCACATGTAGCTCAAGCCGCCCTGATAAATCAGGTCCACGATCAGCTTCAGCTCGTGCAGCACCTCAAAATAGGCGATCTCCGGCTGGTAGCCAGCCTTGACCAGGGTCTCGAACCCGGCTTTGATCAGCGCGGAGACGCCGCCGCACAGCACCACCTGCTCGCCGAACAGGTCTGTTTCGGTCTCTTCCGCAAAGGTTGTCTCGATCACGCCCGCCCGCGTGCAGCCCAACGCGCGCGCATAGGCCAGCGCCTGTTCCTTGGCATGGCCGCTTGCATCCTGCGCCACAGCGACCAGGGCCGGGGTCCCCGCGCCCTCCACATAAAGCTCGCGCACGCGGTGGCCCGGCGCTTTGGGCGCGACCATGCTCACATCGACAAAATCCGGCGGCTTGATCTGCTCGAAGCGGATGTTGAACCCATGCGCGAACATCAACGTGTCGCCGGGCTTGAGCGTTGGCTCAATGCTCTCGGCGTAGACCAACGGCTGCACCGTATCCGGTACCAGCAGCATGATGACATCTGCCTGGGCCGCCGCTTCCGCCGCCGACACCGGTGTGAATCCATCGGCCACGGCATTTTCCCACGACTGGCAGCAGTCGCGCTCGCCCACCACTACCTTGACGCCGCTGTCACGCAGGTTTTGCGCATGAGCGTGTCCCTGGCTGCCATAGCCGATAATGGCAACCGTCTTACCTTCCAGGAACTTCAGATCGGCGTCCTTGTCATAATAGAGCTTTGCCACGGAACTATCTCCCTTGCAGAGTGGTAAATGAAGCCAGACTAGAGAATGTTCGGCACGCCACCACGGTGGCCATTCGAGCTTTGCCCGTTACGGACCTTATAGGCATCGGGAGCCGAAAGAACGTGCTCGCCGCGCGCCATCGTCACCACGCCGGTACGGACCATTTCCATGATCCCGATCGGACGCAGCAGTTCGACCAGGCTGGTGATCTTTTCCTCATCGCCGGTCACTTCGACAATCACCGTTTCCGGGCTGGCGTCTACGATCCGGGCGCGGAAGATATCGCAGATTTGCATCACTTCGCCGCGCGTGCTGCTGTCTACCCGCACCTTGATCATCGCCAGGTCGCGGCTGACGTTCGGCACGTCGGTGACTTCCTCCACCTGGATCACATTGACCAGTTTGAAGAGCTGCGTCCTCACCTTGTCGGCGTCCGCATCGACGACAATCGTCATGCGTGAGACATTTGGCGATTCCGTGCGGCCCACCGTCAGGCTGTCAATGTTGAAGTTGCGCCGCCGGAACAGGCTCGCCACCCGGTTGAGCACCCCCGGCTTGTTTTCGACCAGCGCCACCAGAGTATGTTTCATCGCTTTTTTCTCCTGGACTAGACTGAATCTGCCGATGCGGTCGGGCGGCGAATCATGTTGTGCAAATCGGCCCCGCTAGGCACCATCGGGTACACAAGGTCGTGGCGTTCCACCACAAAATCGATCAGCACCGGGCGGTCAGTGATACTTTCGGCCCACTCCATTGTGGGGAAGATTTCTTCGCGCCTGGTCACGCGGCGGGCCGGGATGCCATACGCCTCGGCCAGCTTGACAAAATCTGGGCTGCGCATCGGAGTCTGGTTGTAGCGCTCTTCGTAGAAGAACTCCTGCCACTGGCGCACCATGCCCAGGTAGCCGTTATTGATGATGGCGATGTTGATCGGCACACCTTCCTGGGCAGCAGTTCCCAGCTCGGTCAGCGTCATTTGGAAACCGCCATCGCCCACAATCGCCCAGACGTTGGTGCTCTTGAGTCCGATCGCCGCGCCGATGGCTGCCGGCACGCCAAACCCCATCGTGCCTAGCCCCCCTGATGTGATCAGGGTATGCGGGCGCTCGTGGGGATAATACTGGGCTTCCCACATCTGGTGTTGGCCCACATCGGTGACCACGACGGCATTGCCTTGTGTGGCCTTCCACATATCGCGGATCACGTGAGCAGCCAGCAGCTTGTCGGGTACTTCCTGGTTGACAATGTCGCGTTCGTCCGCGTCCTCCGCCCAATCGCGGATTTTCGCCCACCATGACCGGTGCTCTTTCGCTTTGATATGAGGCAGCACCTGGTTGAGCACTGTTTTCAGATCGCCCACGATGCCCAGATCGGCGCGCACGTTCTTGTGCACTTCCGAAGGATCGATTTCGATGTGAATCTTCTTGGCATTCGGGGCATAAGTCTTGAGATTGCCCGTCACACGGTCATCGAAGCGCATCCCGAAGGCCAGCAGCAGATCGGCATTCTGGATCGCCAGGTTGGCCGTGCCAGTCCCGTGCATTCCCATCATGCCCAACGACAGGGGATGGCTTTCGGGAACACTGCCCTTGCCCAGCAGCGTCAGTGCGATCGGCGTCTGAGTCATCTCGGCAAAGCGCACGACTTCCTGCGACGCGCCCGACATCAAGATGCCATGCCCTGCCAGGATCACCGGCTGCTCGGCCTGCTCAATCATTTCCAGCATCCGCGCGATCTGCTCTTCGCTGGCCGGGCGCGGCGGTTGATAGCCGGGTAGCACGATTTCGCCTTCGGGGTAGACAAACTCGGTGACGGCATTCTGCACATCTTTAGGGATGTCGATCAACACCGGGCCGGGCCGGCCAGTCCGGGCGATGTGGAACGCCTCACGAATGGTATAGGCCAGTTCTTCCACATCGTAGACCAGGTAATTGTGCTTGGTGATCGGCAGAGTGATGCCGGAAATGTCCACTTCCTGGAAGGCATCGGTTCCGATGGTGGTCTGGGCCACCTGCCCGGTGATGCAAACAATGGGGGACGAGTCCATCATGGCGGTGGCAATGCCGGTCACCAGGTTTGTCGCGCCGGGGCCGGAGGTGGCAATCGCCACGCCGACCTTCCCGGTTGCGCGGGCAAATCCGTCGGCCATGTGCGCCGCACCCTGCTCGTGACGAACCAGCACATGCCGCAGTTGGGGATATTTGGTCATCGCGTCGTAAGTGGGCAGAATAGCCCCGCCCGGATACCCGAACATCACTTCGACGCCTTCACGGATCAGGCATTCAAGGATGATTTCAGCGCCCGTTAGTTTCACTGTGGTTGCTCCTGTTCTACTGGCCGCGTGCGATAAAGAGATCGATGCTAGCGTCGGTCAAAAGGGTCTACATTGCTCTCCGTCAGGACTTCTCCACATGAACCGGCGTCAGCCAATGGAAGCGATCTGGCAGCTCGCCCGATGTGATCCCAAAGAATTCCTGCTGAATGCGCTCGGTGATCGGACCGCGTTTTCCACTGCCCACCGGCACGCGATCGACTGAGCGCACCGGGGAGATCTCCGCCGCCGTTCCCGTCATAAACATCTCATCCGCGATATACAGCATCTCGCGGGCAATCAACTGCTCGCGTACCTCGTACCCCAGATCGCGCGCGATCTGGATCGCATACTGGCGGGTCACGCCGCCCAGGATCGATGCGCCGAGCGGCGGGGTATAGATCGTGCCCTCAACAATCAGGAAGATATTTTCGCCCGCGCCCTCGCTGACATAGCCGTTCACATCCAGCCCGATCCCTTCGTGAAAGCCGTTTTCTTTGGCCTCCATCGTGATGAACTGGCTGCCCACATATTGCCCGCCGATCTTCGCCATGGCCGGCATCGTATCCGGGGCCATGCGCCGCCACGAGCTGACCATCACATCAACGCCCTGCTCGATAGCTTCCGCGCCCAGGTAACGCCCCCACTCTATGGTGAAGATGACCACCTCAACCGGGCACTTGCGCCCGTCCAGCCCGATCACATCGCTGCCGCGAAACACCAGCGGGCGAATGTAGCAGCTTGCGTGTTTGTTGCGCGCCACTGTTTCGACCATCGCCGCGCTGATGTCATCGGGCGAATAGGGCATGGGAATACGCGCGATCTTGCAAGAGTTGAACAACCGGCGCACATGCGCATCCAACCCCAGAATTGCAGGGCCGCGAGGGGTGCTGTAGGCCCGCACGCCCTCGAACACGCTCGATCCATAGTGCAGGGCGTGCGTCGTGACATGAACAGTCGCCGCATCCCATGCTACGAACTGCCCGTTGTGCCAGATCCATTCCGCTTTTTGTAGCGCCATACCGCTTCTGTCTCCCTGTGCAGCCGATCACCGCCAACCTATGAGATTCTCGCCATCAGTCCACAAAAACGGCCCCGGTGCTGGCACTGCTCACCAGGCGGGCATAACGCCGCAGCCACCGGCTGGGGATGTCACTCTCAAAGGGGGGCAGCGCGGCCAGGCGGCGCTGAACCTCCGCCGGGTCAACCAGCAAGTCCAACCGGCGGTTATCCAGGTCAATTTCGATCAAATCACCCGGCTGCACGGCGGCAATTGGGCCACGTGCCGCTGCTTCCGGGCTGACATGCCCGATCGACACCCCACGGCTGCCGCCAGAGAACCGCCCATCGGTGATCAGAGCCACGCTATCGCCCAGGCCCATACCTTGAAGCTGAGCGGTCGGCCCCAACATTTCCTGCATTCCTGGCCCACCCTGCGGACCTTCATAACGAATGATCACCACATCGCCCGGCTGAACCTCTTTGTTCAGAATGCCCATTGAGGCAGCTTCTTCGCTCTCGTACAGGCGCGCCGGGCCACGGAAGTGGCGCATCGCTTCGGGAACTGCGCCTGTTTTGATCACCGCCCCATCGGGAGCCAGGCTGCCAAACAAGATCGCCAGCCCGCCATGTTCGCTGTAGGGATTTTCTACCGGGCGAATGACTTCATAATCCGTGATCTTCGCGTCTGCGATGCTCTCTCCCAGAGTCTTGCCGGTCACGGTGGGACGATCCAGGTGCAGCGCGCCTTCTTTTTTGGAGATTTCCTTGAGGATGGCCGGTACACCGCCCGCCCGGTGCACGTCTTCCATGTGCCAATGGGAGGCCGGGCTGACCTTGCAGATGTGGGGCACACGTGCCGCCACCGCGTTGATGCGCTCCAGGTCATAGGCGATCCCGGCTTCATAAGCCAGCGCCAGGGTATGCAGCACCGTGTTGGTACTGCCACCCATCGCCATATCGAGCGCGAATGCATCGTCGATGGCATCAGCCGAAACAATTCGGCGCGCCGTCAGGTCCTTTTCGATCAGAACCATGATCTGGCGCGCCGCTTGTCGAGCGAGTTCGTCGCGTTCGGGGGTGTTGGCCAGGGCAGAACCGTTATAGGGCAGGGCCAGTCCCAACGCTTCCATCAGGCAGTTCATCGAGTTGGCCGTGAACATGCCCGAACACGAGCCACACGAGGGACAGCCATAATCTTCCAGGGTTTTCAGTTCGGCATCATCGATTTTGCCCGCTTTGTAGGCTCCCACTCCCTCGAAGACGCTGATGAGATCAACCGTGCGGCCATCGGGGGTTTTGCCCGCCGCCATCGGCCCACCACTGACAAAGATGGTGGGGATATCCAGTCGCATCGCCGCCATCAACATCCCCGGCACGATCTTGTCGCAGTTGGGGATGCAGATCATGCCGTCAAACGCGTGAGCCATGATCATTGTCTCCACCGAGTCGGCGATCAGCTCGCGGCTGGGCAGCGAAAAATTCATGCCGATGTGGCCCATCGCAATGCCATCATCAACACCGATTGTGTTGAACTCGAATGGCACACCGCCCGCCTCGCGGACAGCCTCTTTGACGACCTTTCCGAATTCCTGGAGATGAACATGGCCGGGGATGATATCGACATATGAGTTGACTACCGCAATAAAAGGCTTGCGCATGTCGGCATCGGTGACGCCGGTGGCCTTGAGCAGGCTCCGATGGGGCGCGCGTTCAAACCCTTTCTTGATCCGATCTGATCGCATGATTGGTTCCCTTTTTCGTAACGCGTTCACGATCCGAAACGAAAAGGGCCTCCCACTTTTGTTGGGAGGCCCCTAGTTCACTTGTGCCTGGCCTGCTGCTCGCTAGGCCCTCCCAAACGCCGAAACCCCGCCAATAACGACGAGGACAATCAAAATGACGCTAATAAGGAGGACCAGACCGTTTTTCATGGGTTGATTTTGCTGCACCGCTCCAGGTGCGCACCCTTGCAGATGCCTGCTGCACGCTACCATTGCGCGCATGTTGCTCACTACTCTAGAACACCAGCCCGCCTCTGTCAAGCAATTGGCGGGCAAAAATCCAAAGTTTGGACAAAATAGCTAACTGATTTTTCGGGCAACAGGCCACCTTCTCGCTCATTTTGTGAGGTTTGCCCAGTGCCACGCCGGTCCTACAGCCCCATCTTTTTGAACACCGCACGGACCAGGCTGAGCAGCTCATCGAACAGCTCGTCACTCACCGGCGTATCTTCACTGGCCGCCAGCGTGTCGATCTCGACCATCATGGCCCCTTCCTGGAACAGCGCATAACGCACGCGCCCCTGCTGGGCGACTCGTGCGGTCGCCTGCCCACCCTGGCGATCTGCATCCAGGGTGAGGCCGCTCAGCAGCAGTTCGCGTTCGCGCCGGGCGTAGGCTACTTCCGCCGCGTCTACGCTGGCGTAAGCTTCGACCACGATAAAGGCCAGGGCGTCGTCCGGCCCTTCATAGGTGAGTGCCGCGTGGCCCTGGGTGGTGATTGTGCTGTCTGCCAGCTCAACAGTTGCGCGCCTGTCCAGTTCCCACTCACCGATCTCATCGGGGAAATAGCTCACGAAGTCGCTCACCTGGCTTTTAGGACTGGGGCTGCACGCGGCCAAAAGCACCACGATCACAAGCGCCATCCCGCCGATCACCCTTGCTCGCTTCATGACTGCTTCCCCCTAGTGTTCACCCAAGTAGGCCGCGCGAACCATCGCATTCTCGCGTAGAGCGTGTGCCTCATCCGACAGGATGATTTTGCCGGTCTGCAGCACATAGCCCCGGTGAGCAATCGCCAGCGCCATCAGCGCGTTTTGCTCAACCAGCAGGATAGTCGTGCCATTCTGGTTGAGATACTGGATCACGCGGAAGATATCGCGCACCAACAATGGGGCCAGCCCCATCGACGGCTCATCCAGCAGCAGCACACGCGGACGGCCCATCAATGCCCGGCCAATGGCCAACATTTGCTGCTCACCACCGGAAAGCGTGCCACCCAGTTGTTTCTGGCGCTCCTTCAGGCGCGGGAACGTTTCGAACACGAATTCGAGGTCGTGCGCAATGTCGCGCACATCCGCGCGGGTATACGCCCCCATCTCAAGATTCTCCAGCACCGTCAAGCGCGCGAAAATCTTCCGCCCCTCAGGGGCCTGCACCACCCCGCGTGCAACAATCTCGTGCGGCTTGAGGTGGGTAATGTCCTCATCGCGCAGCAGAATACGCCCTTCGCCTGCCCGCCGGATTCCGCAGATGGTGTTGAGGGTGGTCGTTTTGCCCGCCCCATTCCCACCGATCAACGTGACGATCTCGCCCTCTTCAACAGTCAGCGAAATCCCCTTCAACGCATGAATTTTGCCATAGAAGGTGTGTATTTTGTCGACTTCGAGCAGTGCCATACCATCACGTCCTAGGCGTTGAGAAAATCGGATAGGGACTCGTCGGCGGGCGCACCCAGGTACGCCTCGATCACGGCTGGATCCTGCTGGACCTGTTGGGGTGTGCCTTCCGAGATCTTGCGACCGTAATCCAGCACCGTCACCTGGTCGGAAATGTTCATGACCACATGCATATCATGTTCGATCAGCAGGATGGTCAGCCCACGCTCATCGCGCAGCCGCCGGATGAAATGCATGGTCTCCTCAGTTTCCTGAGGGTTCATGCCTGCCGCCGGTTCATCCAGCAGCAGCAATGTTGGATCGCTGGCCAGGGCACGCGCGATCTCCAACCGGCGCTGATTGCCATAGGCCAGGTTGGTCGCCAGCGTATCACTGTAATCGGCAAGCTCTACAAATTCGAGCATCTGATAGGCGTGTGCCAGGGCAGCTTCTTCTTCCTGGTGATTCATCGGGAGCTGGAGCAGTGCGCCAAGCGGGCTGGCTCGCAGGTTGGAATGCAGCCCGACCAGCACGTTTTCGAGCGCAGTCATCCCACTGAACAAGTGAATATTCTGAAACGTACGCGCGACCCCCATCGCCGTGATCTGGTCTGGGCGTAGGCCGTTGATCGGATGTCCACACAGATGGATCGAGCCTTCTTCCGGGGTGTAGAACCCGCTGATGCAGTTGAAAAACGTGGTCTTGCCCGCTCCGTTGGGGCCAATGACGCTGGCGATCTGGCCCGGCATGATCGTCAAATCCAGGTCGCTGACCGCTGTCAGGCCGCCAAACCGTTTGGTAACTCTGGTCGATTTGAGAACCGGGATGACGCCGGATGATTGCTCAGTCATGAAAGGCTCTCCTCACCGGATGGTTCCGCGTGAACCAGTGCTCGCGCACGGTCCTGAAGGCGCGTCGGAGGCGCAGGCAGGATTCCAGAAGGCCGGATAATGACCATAGTGACCAACAGCGCGCCAAAGGCCAGGATGCGATACTGGGCCAGTTCGCGCAGCACTTCGGGCACACCGATCAACACAATCGCCCCCATGATGACGCCGGGAATGCTGCCCATCCCGCCGATGATGACCAGGCTCAACACTTCAATCGACACTTCGAGGTTGAAGTCTGCCGGGAAGATATTCCTCTGGCGAGCCGCAAAAATCACCCCGCCGATCCCCGCAAATGTCGCCCCGATGGCAAAAGCAGCCAGCTTAGACTGAACCAGGTTGACACCCATCGACCGGGCGATGTCTTCATCGCTGCGCATAGCGCTCCAGGCGCGCCCCGTCCGAGAGGTCTTGAGCCGGGCTGAGAATAACGCAACCACACCCGCACCCAGGAAGACCAGGTAGATGATCGACAGGTACGAGATCGCACCACTGGCTCCCTCAGGCAGAGGGCGCGGGATCAGCAACACACCCGCCGGGCCACCGGTATAATCGCGCAGGTTGTTGAACAACAGGCGGATGATTTCGCCGAAGCCTAGTGTCACAATCGCCAGATAGTCACCGCGAAGCCGCAGCACCGGGATACCCAACAGCACGCCGGAGATCGCTGCCACGATCATGCCGGCGATCAACCCTACCAGGAACGGTGGGGTCCGCTCAAATACGTCGTGATAAACTCCGGACCCATCCAGCAGGCTGGCAACCACAAAGCTCACCGCCACCGCGATGACAGTGAGCAGCAGGGTCACCTGCCGCGCAGGATACGCAGGCAATTGCAACAAGGTGCGCGCCTGGATGGCATCCGAATGGCGCGCAGCCGACTGTCGCCACAGCCGCAGGCCAAACCAGATCACCAATGTCGCCAGGATCACGGTGATGACGACCCAGCCCATCAGCTTGATAACCATCTCGTCATTACCTGCGAACTTCAGTCCGGTCGGCTGGTTGTTGGAATCGAACACCACCTGATTGGAGGATAGGAACGCATAGGTATACGCGCCCAGCGCAAAAAACGCCACATAGCCCAGGTCGAGCAATCCCGCATAGCCCACCACGATGTTCAACCCCAGGCCCAGCAAGATGTTGATGCCCACCAGGGTCAGCACATCATTCTGGTATTGATCCAAGAACAACGGCATGAGCAGCACCAGCCCTGCCGCCAATGTCCCGGCCAGTTGTGTTTCAAAGCGATCGGCACGGCGCAGAGCCGATACATTCTGCGCCACCAGCAGGACGCCCACCACCAGCACTGCCAGGATGCACAGCGTTTCGCTGCCTTTCGGCTCGCGGGGGAACGTCATGAAATAGGTGTTGTTCGAGGTGATGCGCAGAATGCCCAGCAGCGCCATGAATGCAATCAGGCCACTGTTGATCCCCAGGCGAGTCTGATAATTGAAGCGGGGCGTCTCCTCGGCAGACCGCACCGCGACCAGCGATGACAGAATGATGCCAAAGCTGAGCAGCAGTTGGATTTCCTGGCGGCTGCCGCCCAGGTTCAAAATGGCGGCGCGGCTGCCGTGACTCTTGGTCAGCCACAGCACGGCAAACAAGATCAGCGGCAGGAATAACACTACCCAGTGCATGATGGGATTACCTGCCAGCGATTGCCGGGTCTGCTTCTGAACCTGCCCAAGCTGCAGCACGCGCGTCAGCACGGCGGTTGCAGCACCCAGCAATCCGAACAGGATGATCAGCAGACCGAACCCATACAGGCCGCCGATGACCAGGTTCGCATCGATCCATGCTTCACCGCTGAACCCCAGCTTGAGGTGTAGACCCGTCTCACGGTTAAATGTCAGCCGCATGGGGTTGGTGCGCATCACCGCGCCTTCGGGATATTCACCCGTCAGCGGGTTCTTGACCGGGTTGGCGAACAGCTCAGATTCTGGCACACCCGAAAGCACCCGGATGGTCTGCGTGTTCACCGCGTCAAAATATGTCTTGACATCGACGCCGTTGGCCTGCCAGCGATTGATCAAAGACAGGAACAGCAGAACGATCACGGCGGCTGTCACGCCCATCGCCAGCACGTTTTTTACCAGCACCGCTATGCCGTGTTCGTGCAATTTCCGCACGAGGCGCAGGCCAAAGATGAACGGGATCAGCAGCAGGACGAACAGCGCCAGTCCTTCGATACGGATCGGGATGCCGATCAGGATCAGGAAAATGTTCACCATGCCGACCACAAAGCCAGCGCTGAAGCCCACGCGCATAGTGCCCAGAGTAGAGCGCAATCGTGAGATGATCATGGCTTAGACCTTCTTCTCCGAGAGCACTTCGCCAAAAATACCCGTAGGCCGGAAGATCAGGACCAGCACCAACAGGCTGAACGCGATCACGTCTTTGTATTCGGTCGGAATGCCCAGCATGGTTGGCCCCAGTGCCTCAACCAGCCCCAGGAAAAAGCCACCGAACATCGCGCCAGGGATGTTGCCAATGCCACCCACTACAGCGGCAGTGAATGCCTTGAGACCAGGAATAAACCCGCTGCGGAAATCGAACGATAGGTTGTGGAATCCCATCATCACACCGGCGGCACCGGCCAGAAGGGCACCAATGGCAAACGTGGTCACGATGACCTGGTCCACGTTCACCCCCATCAAGGCCGAGGTGTCTTTGTCTTCGGCCACGGCACGCATCGCGCGGCCTGTCTTCGAACGCTGGACAAACAGGTAGAGAATGATCATCAGCACGATTGAGACAATGACGATCACGATGCCGGTCTTGGTCACTGGCACAACGCCCAGGTCGCCAAAGTCGAGCTTGATGGTGCCATCAATCAGCCGGGGGCGTTTATAGAACCGCGGGAGCGGCCCAAACACATTGAGCATCGTCTGCTGCAAGAAAAACGACGCGCCGATCGCGCTAATCAACGGGGTCAGGCGCGGCGCGCCACGCAGCGGTCGATAGGCGATCCGTTCCACCGTCACCGCCGTCAGCATTGATGTGACCATGCCGATAACGACGACAAACAACAGGGCCAGCACCGTGATGACCACTTCGTAAATATTAGGTGCATACCCACCCAGCGCCTTGAGCGCAGCATACCCGACCAGCGCCCCGATGATCAAACGCACTGGCAGGCTGAACATGGTCAGTAGCCAGGTAGTGCTCATCTGTGGGCCTTCGCCCTCTTTTCGGCTGAACCGCTCGCTGATCGACTCCAGGGGCAGGAACAACACGCCCACAATGAGCGGCAGCAGATAAACCGCGACAGTAGCGGCACCGCTTTCAAACGTGCCGCCGCCAAGCTCCGTCACATACGTCAGAGCGAACCAACCGCCAAAAGTCCCCATCACCAACACTTCGCCATGGGCGAAGTTGATCATGAACAGGATGCCATACACCAGCGTATAACCCAGAGCCACCAGCGCGTATACGCCGCCAAGCACCAGACCGTTGACCAGTTGCAATCCCCACAGGGAGAACGGGTACTGCTCGGTGCGGACTACGTTCCCCACTCGCACAGCAAAGATCAGGAAGATGATCACGCCAGCATAGTTGATGATCAGGCGAGTGGATGAGATGTTCTCAGGGTTTCGAGAGCGTTCGATCAAGACCAGGATGAGGACCACTAACCCCACCCCTGCATACACCCACAGGGCCGAAGTCAGTACGTTTTCGAGGGTCTTATAAATCTCAGCGGGCGGCTTCCCCATCACTCCAGACGTGCGGGCAATCACCCACACGACGTTCAAAATCGCCAGCAGCGCGCCAATGCCGAAATATTGACCACTCAATCGCTCATAGTCCAGGTCCAGACGGTTCAGCCGGCGGGCTTGAGTTACTTGCGCCATTGTCTCTCCATCCAGAGTGGTGGGTTATACCAGTGAATTGTGGATATACAATCGCCCTGAACAGGGGATGCGAAATACCCGCCGGAAGATTTGCGGGCGAAAACTTTGTTGGGGCTGATTGTGACCGGTGGAGACCTTCCAGGTGCGATCCAGCTAGACAGCCGATCACCTTGCCGCAAACAGCCCAAAATCCTTTTTCGCTCACCCGGCTCCCGGTGATCGGGCGAACACATTGGTGTTTCATAATACCAGCGCCAGGCCGTTTTTTCCAACACTGGCGCTGGTATTTTACGTCATACGTCAGACGCTGTCAGGCTGCCGGGTTATTCGGCTTCCATCTCCAGCAGATCTTCCGGCACGTCCACCGGCACCCATTGACCGTCTTCCACCTGGAAGATGATGATACGGCCAGCACCGCATTCGCCGACTTCGCTGCAGGTCAGCGTACCGGTCAGCCCTTCATAATCGGCTGTCTCGCGCACGGCCTTGACCAGTTCTTCACGATCGATGACCAGGTTGCCCGCGTCATCCAGCACGGCGACCTTCTTGACGGCATTGATCAGCATCATCATCGAGTCGTACGAATGGGCATGGAACGGCCCCTGCTCTTCGGGAAGCACGCCATACAGTTCTTTGTACTTGGCATCGAAAGCAGCATTGGCTTCCACGTTTCCGGGCGGCGTTTCGGCAAAGCTGGCGTAAGCACCTTCAGCCGCCTCGCCCGCGCCGTCGATGAACGCCTGGGCCTGCACGCCATCATCGCTGAAGAAGATCACATCATCCAGGCCCACATCGAGCATCTGGGTGACGAGCAGGATAGCCTGTGCTTGATAACCGCCGAAGAAGATCGCTTCAGGTTCGAGCGCCGCGAGCGGGGTCAACACCGGGCGATAGTCCTGGTCGGCCACATTGATACCGCCGAACGACACAACCTCACCACCCAGTTCGGTGAACGTATCGCGCACTACTTCCGCCAGGCCAAGGCCGTAAGCGTCGTTGTCATGCAAAACCGCCAGCTTACGGATGCCCAGAATCTTATACATATAGTGGGCATCGACCAGGCCCTGCGCGCCATCCGAGAACGCTACGCGGTTGACCACGTCGAAACCACGGGCGGTCAGGGTCGCATTGGTCGCGCTCGGCGACATCATGGGCAGGCGTGCTTCTTCGTAGATTTCCGAAGCCGCAATCGTCGGGCCAGAGCATGAGTGGCCAGCCACCGCAACGATTTCGGGGTTGGAGGCAACACGGCTCGCAACCGTCGTGCCCTCGGCACCATCGCAGCGATCGTCCTCAACAATGGCCTCGAACAAGAAGCCCTCAACACCACCGGCTTCATTCACTTCGTTGATCGCCATCTCACCGGCGCGCTGAATATCCAGGCCCATCGGTGCAATCGGGCCAGTCAGGTCGGTCACCAGCGCAATCTTGATAGTATTGCCAGGCGCAATGACGACCTTGCCTTCATCGCCCTGAGCATACACAGGGCTGATAGCGGCAACCAGCAGGATAATCAACAGGATCATAGGGAGTGACTTGTAGTTGCGCATTGATCGTTACTTTCTCCTCGGTCAAAACTACTTAATCTGGTCTGGTGTGAAATGCTTCAGGCCGCCGCCAAAGGGGCACGCCTGGGCGGGACGTTGAGTCCCATGCGATGTTACGCTCTGCTCCATGATGATGAATGGGCGCACCTCCTCGTTGCCCGCGCTGAACTCTGACCGATGAGTATTCGGGTCACACCGGGCCAGAGCGCGCTCGGTACAAAAACATCTTTTCCCATTCTATAATAACGGTCCGCCTTCTCCCAAAAACAAGTGGCAGGACCAACAGGATGCACATAACGCCCCGCGATTATATGCGACATGCCCCTAAAGCATTTTGTACAAAACATACAAAAGTTAATAGTTGCTGCCCTGGCAGGTTGCCGGAATCGTACCATCCGCATCGAGC
>DAOUFU010000176.1:0-4803 GCA_034429275.1 Anaerolineae bacterium
TCCAATGGTCAGCGGCGCTTTGCCTGGCTGGATGCGCCAGAGGATGATTTTTGGCAGGCGCTTCAGGCAGGAAAAGTGATCGTCAGTGAGCCGTTCGCGTACCGCCGTGCGATCACGCCGCAAAACAACTCAATCGCGCTGCTCACGTCGCAAGGTGAGCAAATCTTTGCTGTCGCAGGGGTATATTATGACTATACCAGTGACCAGGGCACGCTCATGATGCATGCCGATACCTATCACCGTTTCTTCGACGCTCCTTACGTTACTGCGCTGGCCCTGGAGCTTCTGCCCAATGCTGACCTCGAGGCTGTGCTCAACACCCTTCAATCCGATACACTGGTAGGTACCGGCCTTGAAGCCCAGAGCAATCGTGACCTGCGCGCCGGTGTTATGCGGATTTTCGATCGGACATTCTCAATCACAGTGGCGCTGCGTCTGCTCGCAACCATCGTCGCATTCATCGGTATCCTCAGCGCCCTGATGGCGCTACAGATCGAACACATCCGTCAGTATGGGATCATGCGTGCCAACGGCATGACACCAGGCCAGTTGCGCCTGTTCACCTTTATACAGACAGGATTGATCGGCTCAACGGCTGGCCTGCTGGCCGCCCCAATCGGCACTGTACTGGCGTTGATTCTGGTCCGGGTGATCAATGTTCGCTCGTTTGGTTGGAGCATTGATCTGTCGCTGAACTGGGTTGTGTTTGTCCAGGCGTTTTTTGTTGCCCTGGCTGCTGCCCTGGCAGCAGGAATCTATCCGGCGTGGCGGCTTGGCCGGTTGGTCACCGCCGAAGCTTTGAGGAGTGAATGAAATGCAAATCGATCCTCGAAAACTATCAAACACATACAGTATTGTGGCGCGCGATCCAGAGACAGGCTGGTTGGGTGTCGCTGTGCAGACTCATCAAATGGGGGTTGGGCGCATTGTCCAGTGGCTGCAACCTGGAGTGGGCGCTGTGGCCACCCAGTCGCTGGTTAATATCAGCTTTGGGCCAATGGCGCTCGCCATGCTTCGCGAGGGCGTGCCTGCCCCTCGCGTTGTAGATGCCCTGGTCGCCTCCGATGAAAATGCCCATCGCAGGCAGGTAGCTGTAGTAGACCGGACAGGTCAGGTGAGTGCGTATACAGGCAGCGGCTGCATCCCGGAAGCAAGCCATCGCTGCGGCGAGAGCTACAGCGTTCAGGCCAATATGATGACATACAACACCGTTGTAGACGCGATGGCTCAGGCATACGAGAAGGCGAGCGGCGATCTGGCCCAACGAATGCTGGCTGCACTACGCGCGGCACAAGCCGAGGGCGGCGACATCCGTGGGATGCAGTCTGCGACTGTGGTTGTAGTGTCCGGTGATAGTTCGCGCCCTGAATGGGAAACGATCTACGATCTGCGCGTTGAAGAGCATGAAAACCCGGTCGAAGAACTGGCCCGGCTGATCCGACTGCGCCATTCACAGCTTTTGGATGCAGAAGGGTACAAGCTGCTGGAAGAGGGCCAGCGTGCAGCAGCATTGGCCAAATGGGTTGAGGCTCGACAGGAAGCACCGGAGCTTGAAGAAACTGCCTTCTGGCAGGCCGTGACACTTGCCGATAATCATGATGATGTCGCCACAGCAGCGGATATTCTGCGCCCAGTGCTGGCCAATGACGCCCGGCGTGATCTTTGGATCGAGCTGATTCGCCGCCTGGATAAGTGTGGGCTACTGGAGCAAAAAACGACAGCCGAACAACTGATCAGCGCATTGGGCTAACTCGTCAAGCTGCCCAGACGTTCGCCACCGTGTATCTTTAAGGGATCGCCTCACATGCGTAAGCCGTTGTTATTTGCGGTCTTAGGTGCTTTTTCGGTAGGGTTAGTGCTGTGGGCAACATCCTCACACAAACCGTCCGAAGTCACTGCCAGCGTAGATTTGCTGATGCCGTTCATGGGCGACCTGGAAGGGTACGCCCGGGCCATTGAGCCATACACCTGGGAATTCCCAGCAGACCATGGTGCGCACCCGGCGTTTCAGACAGAATGGTGGTATTACACAGGGAACCTGGCGGATGAAACGGGACGGCGTTTTGGTTACCAATTCACCGTTTTCCGACGCGCAACGTCGCCCAAACAGTTGGACACCACCTCAGAATGGCGAAGCAACCAGTTGTACATGGCACATTTCACCGTCTCGGATATCACAGCCAACCGGTTCCATCAATTCCAGCGATTCAGCAGGGGCGCGGCGGGACTTGCAGGGGCCGTCACAGCACCCCGGTACCAGGTGTGGCTTGACGACTGGAGCGTTACAGCACTCAACGACGAGGCCACGCTGGTACAACTCAAAGCATCGGAGGGAATCGTTACGGTCGATGTTAGGCTGGAACAACACAAACCCCCGGCTTTGCAGGGTGACAACGGTCTGAGTGCCAAAAGCAGCGAGCCGGGTAATGCCAGTTATTATTATTCGCTCTCGCGGCTGTTAACCAGCGGCACCCTCACCATCCAGGGCGAAACTTTCGCTGTAACAGGCACGACGTGGATGGATCACGAATTCAGCACAAGCGCCCTGGGGACTGACGCCCAGGGCTGGGATTGGTTTGGGCTGCATCTGGATGACGGGCGCGATCTGATGATCGGGCAGATTCGGCTAACCAATGGAGAGCGTGAACCGGCGTTTGGCGGATTGTTGATCGCGGCAGATGGCACGACTCGCTATCTACCATCGGATTCCTTCGAGATCGCTCCCACAGGTACCTGGACAAGCAAAAAGACCGGAACGACCTACCCCGCCGGATGGATTATCACGATCCGGTTGGAACCGCCACATGAAAGCGATTCTATGGAATTGGCGATCACACCGCTGATGGCTGACCAGGAGCTTGTTGAGGGTGCGATCATTTACTGGGAAGGTGCGGTACAGGTCGAAGGTGATGCCACAGGCTACGGTTACGCCGAACTGACGGGATACCATTCGGCCATGCAAGGACGCTTTTAGGCTTGCCATGGTCCGCCGCGAACGTTATAGTTCGCGTCAAAATGCCTGGCTTTCTGCACATAGGAGTTTTCCATGAATCAACAAAAATCTTGCTCAGCATGGAATGCGCGTTCCTTCCTGCTTTTGGGTGGCGCGATCTATGTCCTGTTTTTGCGTCCGCAGATGCTCAAATGGGGGACGCGCTTGGGAGAATCGCAGCGTCGTTTACCCGGTGATGAGTATATCCCCGAACCAACGACTAGATTTACTCACGCTGTCAATATCGACGCACCGCCCGAAGCTCTGTGGCCCTGGCTCGCGCAGATGGGACGCGAGCGCACCGGTTTCTACGGCCTGGACCTGGTCACCAATTCCGGCATTCCTAGCGCGGCTTTTTTGCGCAAAGACTTGCCCGCGCCCACCCCTGATATGATTCTGGATGACGGCACCCGCATTCTTGAACTGGAACCTAATCGCAAACTGCTGGTGGGCGGTTTCGGGCTTAAGCGGTCGGCGAACGCCACACTCGACACGACGACCCTGTATCTGCTTGAGCGCCGTACGGATGGCAGCACACGGCTGTTGGTACGAACCCGGATGCGTGGACTTGACCTCATCAGCGCGATATACGTGCGCCTTTTTGAGCCAGTATACTTCATGTTCGCACATCAGCAGCTCGACAATCTCAAACGGCTGTCGGTCAGCATGGCCCACCTGAAGCGCTGAGATTCGTCTGCCATCACCGCAACTCAAACGCCTCAGGCGCGTAATAATCACTAGAACCGGCTGGTCCCCTGGCTTGAGATTCCACACTGCACGGAAGCCAATTGCCAGCCGACTTTGCGATTGGCCTAAACGACATAAGCGGAGATAAGGCTGTGAACAACAAGCGCCTGACTCGTTCCAAAGAAGATCGAATGGTAGCCGGAGTGTGCGGCGGAATAGCGAACTATCTGGACCTGGACCCGACCCTCGTGCGCCTTGTCTTTGTCGCTCTTTCGCTGATGAGCGGCGGGCAAGGTCTCATCATTTACATCATCATGATGCTTGTGGTACCAGAAGAATCATCCGAAAAAGCGAAGCCCAAGCGCCGGGCTGTCCTTGAAGAAGACGAAGAACAATCACTGGTGCGTTCGAGTATCCCGGTGCCCCCGGCTGAACCTGTGGCCGACGACCTGTTCCCAGAGGACAACCAGACTGGAGACAACAGCGGGCTGCGTTCCTAAGATTTTGCATGCTCGCCATTAATCGCCAGCAGTGCGCGGGGGAGTGATCGCCGCGCGCTGCTGGGATGCAGCCTGTCGCATGACCGCCACCTTTTCCTGGATATTCCTCAGGTATGCGCCATACATAGGATAAATCACCAGCAGCAGCAGACCACACACTACGGAAATCACTGGCAGCACCGCAGCAAAAACGCGGATGACATCGGCGACGGCGGCAGGCTGCGCGGTCACATCAAGGTCAGCATTGTACCCTGCCAGCGCAAGCCCTTCGCCCAAAATCAGGCCAGCAACAGCTGGTGGAAAACGGAAAATGAACCCCAACAAACCGCGATACATTCCCTCGCGCCGCCTGCCCGTACGCACATAATCTTCATCAACGACTTCGGCAAACAGCATATCCGGCCCCAACACCGTGCCCCCCATCGCCATGCCCAGCAAAGCCAGGACGACGGCAGTGGCCATCATGCTAGAAGTAAAAAACAGCGGCACGGCCAAAATCCCGGCCAACAGCATAGAGACCATCATAGACATCCGGGTGCCCAACCGCTTGATGATCGCCTGCCATAACAGCAGCGATACGCCCGAAGCTGCCAGCAATGCACCTAATAACTGGCTGAGCTGCTC
>DAOUFU010000177.1:0-5921 GCA_034429275.1 Anaerolineae bacterium
ATAAAGAATGAATTTACAACAGGGGCAAGATTAATGATTGGGCGGGTCCCGGTCTTCGTCCTGTGACATCCTTCTCGCAGGTGATCGGCGCGCGGCGATTTGGGCAATTTGCCCTATAGGTGGTGTCCAAAGGCTGGGCGAGGTGTGCTATACTCGCGCCATTTCCCTCATCAGACTATTAAGGGAGTGCTGCGCGATGCGTCACTATCAATCTCTCGACCATGTACAGATCGACCCGGTGAACAACACCCTGTTGATCGACAGTTCCGCCGAAGCGCCGGGACTCACCTCGGTGTGGTTTGGGCGCGAAGGTCTGTATGTCAGCGTGTCGGCCAGTTATGGTCCGGTCGAATTGGCGCTGCGTCCTCGGCAGCACGACCTGGTCACCAGCCTCTCGCAGTTGCGGCCCACCGAGCGTCTGAGCGTGATGCGCATGGTGGGGACGGGGCAGGCTCACCTGGGATTGGGACTTTCGACCAATGGTGAGCTGCTGCTGCGCGCGGCGATTGTGGCCGACGCGACCGGTCACTGCGCGCTGAACCTGGTACTCAGCGCGGAGGCGCGCCGCCAGTTGTTCACGTGGCTGGGCGTGGAGAACGACTCCGTCGCTTAGGCCGGGCGATCTGCTGACTATCATTCGGTTGGCTCACCGGGGGCGGTGATGCCGGGTGCTGCGTGCCTGCCGCGCGCAGCACCTTTTTTTGTTCTGTCCGAGGGGATGGGTGGATTCCAGTTGAGTTCACGCTCTGCGCCGGATGCTCAAGCATCCGCGGATGCTTGAACATCCGGGGATGCTCAAGCACTTTGGCCAATTGATCGGGTATGAGAGGGCGAAGGGCCGGACTCTCGCGGGTCGCCCTGGCCGGTTATTTTCTCAAAGTGCATGAGCGTGCGGCGAAACGGCGGCGTGAACTTTCGTGAAATGTACCTGGACGGACGGATTGGAGAAGTGCAAAAGGGCGGGCAGCAGCTATAATGGGAGTAATGATCCGGTGCGCTCTGGGCACAACCCTCAGCGCGCCGGGAGGTTGGAGACTTTGGTGGCGGGCAGGCGTAACGCCCTGCCTGGTCAGAAAGGACATTTGGCATGGCCTGGAACACACCTGATAACCTGAAATATACCGAAAATGACGAATGGCTGCTGGTCGAGGGCGCGACGGCTAAAGTCGGGCTGACGGATTATGCGCAAGACCAGCTTTCGGACATTGTCTTTGTTGATATGCAGGCGGAAGTGGGCAGCAAGCTGGATGCAGGCGACGCATTCGCCACCGTCGAGAGCGTGAAAGCCGCCTCGGACGTGTATACACCGGTGGGCGGCGAGGTAGTGGCGGTGAACAGCGCACTCGATGACTCACCCGAAGTGATCAACAGCGATCCTTATGGGGCGGGGTGGATGATTCAGATCAAGCTCAGTGATCCGGGGCAGGTGGCCAAACTGATGGATGCCGCCGCCTATGCCAAGCACTGCGCGGACCGTGCGAGTTAGCGCCTGGGGGCGTGCCTGATGGTCGTTGAGAGAACACCTGGTTATGGCGGCTCGCGTGAGTCTGGCCTCACCCCCACCTTCGCCGCGCCCTTTAGGCGCGTTGTCGGTTGCCCCCTCTCCGAAAATTTTCGGAGAAGGGGCGAAGCGGCCTGGTTTTGGCCGCGCGGGGGTGAGGCCGGTCATTCGCCCACCCTATCCAGTCAAGTTGCCAAAGTGCATCAGGTGCGCCTGGGGTCGGGCGATATGTCTCGGCAAGGTGCATATTGTGTAGGGGTGAGCACGACTCGCCCCTACCAGGCCGGGTTTGCGATCATTAACTGTAGAATAGTATCTGCATTTGTTTTTTTAAGGACGCCTGCGTGCCTCACTCTGACTGGGCGCAAGGTGTATAGCGCGAACGGCTCGACGTGTGGGGCTGCTGTGTTTACCGTTTGAAACAGGAGACATTTCATGACCTATATACCGCATACCGAGGCGGACCGCGCCGCGATGCTCAAAGCGATCGGCGTGGACTCGCTGGAGGATTTGTTTGAAGCGGTCCCGGCAGAGCAGCGGTTTCCCACGCTGAACCTGCCGCCCGCGCTCAGCGAAATGGAGGTCGCCTGGGAGATGGGCGGCCTGGCCAGCGCTAACGCTGCTGCCAACGAATACGCCTGTTTCCTCGGCGCGGGCGCGTACAATCACTTCGTGCCGAGCGTGATCAATCACCTGCTGCTGCGCGGCGAGTTCTACACCGCCTACACGCCCTATCAGCCCGAACTGAGCCAGGGCACGCTCCAGGCGATCTATGAGTACCAGAGCATGATGTGCGCGCTGACCGGCATGGAGGTTGCCAACGCCAGCCACTACGACGGCGCGACCGCCCTGGCCGAAGCCGTGATCGTGGGCAATGCGCACTTTCGCGGCAAGCGCCAGAAGGTGATCGTCAGCCCCGGCGTGCACCCCCAGTATCGCCAGGTGATGCGCACCTATCACCAGGGCAATGCCCTCAAATTCGTGGGCGACAAGGGGAGCGCGACCATCCCCGACCTGATGGATATGCTCGACGATGACACCATGATGATGGTGGTGGCCTACCCGGATTTCTTCGGGCAGGTGAATGCATTCGCCGGGCTGGCCCAGGCGGTGCACGATGCGGGCGCGCTGCTGTGCATGGTGGTTGATCCGATTGCGCTCGGCCTGTTCAAGTCGCCGGGCGAGTTGGGCGCGGATATCGTGGTAGGCGAGGGGCAGCCGCTCGGCATCCCGTTGAGCTTTGGCGGGCCGTACCTGGGCTTCTTCGCCACGCGCGAGTCGCTGGTGCGCAAGATTTCGGGACGCATTGTGGGGCAGACGGTCGATAAGCATGGCCGCCGTGCCTTCGTGATGACGCTGCGCCCGCGCGAGCAGGACATCCGCCGCGAGAAGGCGACCAGCAACATCTGCACCAACCAGGGCCTGATGGCGCTGGCGGCGTGCATCTATATGAGCGTGATGGGCAAGCATGGCCTGCGCCGCGTGGCGGAACTGTGCTATCACAAGGCGCACTACGCCGCCCAGGAAATCAACGCGCTGGAAGACTACAGCGTAGATTTCAGCAAGCCGTTCTTCAAAGAATTCGTGGTCACCTGCCCGAAGCCGGTGCCGGTCATCAATGCATACCTGCTGCGCGAGCACGGCATCATCGGCGGCTATGACCTGAGCCGCGATTATGCGGGGCGCGAGAACCAGATGCTGGTCGCGGTGACCGAGACCAACCCCAAAGAAGAGATCGATGTGCTGGTGGCGGCGCTGGACCTGGCGGCGCACGAAGCATAAACGGCTGGCACGCGTAAAAATACTTACCACAGACAGGACGACTGACGATGTGTGCTAAACGAACCAGAACCAAAGACGTAGAGTTAAACCTGACTGCCGGTGCGCCAGCCGCCCCGAATGCCGAGACCTCTGCACCGCAGACTGCTGCACCGGAAGCTGCTCCCCCACCGCTTGAGCCGCTGATCTACGACCTGGGGTCGCCGGGCCGCAGCGCGATCAACCTGCCCGCGCCGGACGTGCCGTTCGCCGACCTGCCGGAGCACCTGCTGCGCGCCGATCTCGACCTGCCCGAAGTCAGCGAGATGGACGCGGTGCGCCACTTCGTGCACCTGAGCCAGCTTAACCACGCGGTGGATACCGGGTTTTACCCGCTGGGGTCGTGCACCATGAAGTACAACCCCAAGCTGAATGAAGACATGGCGCGACTGCCGGGGTTTGCCCAGTTGCACCCGCTGCAGGACCCGGAATCGGCGCAGGGCGCGCTGGCGCTGATGTATGAGCTGCAAACCTGGCTGGCCGAGATCAGCGGGATGAAGGGCGTCAGCCTGCAACCGGCAGCGGGTGCTCAGGGCGAGTTCGCGGGAATCCTGATGATCCGCGCCTATCACCTGGCCAACGGCGAGGGACACCGCACCAGGATCATTGTGCCGGACAGTGCGCACGGCACCAACCCGGCCACTACCGCGATGGCCGGTCTGCAGGTGGTCGAAATTCCATCAGACGCCAACGGCGACGTGGACCTGGACAAGCTGCGCGAAGTCTGCGGCGAAGACCTGGCGGGCATGATGATCACCGTGCCCAACACGCTGGGCGTGTTCGAGCGTCACATCAAGGACATTGTGGAAATCATTCACGGCTGCGGCGGGCTGATGTATATGGATGGCGCGAATATGAACGCCATGCTGGGGGTCGCCAAGCCCGGCGAGCTGGGCTTCGACGTGATGCATTACAACCTGCACAAAACCTTCAGCACGCCGCACGGCGGCGGCGGTCCCGGCAGCGGGCCGGTGGCCGTCGGCGAGAAGCTGCTGCCATTCCTGCCGGGGCCGATTGTCGCCAAACTTGAAGAGGGCGACATGGACACCCCGCCGCTCTACGGCTGGGTCATGCCGGAGAAAAGCATCGGGCGGCTGAAGGCGTTTGGCGGTAACTTCGGGATGATGGAACGCGCCTATGCCTATATCGCCATTCACGGGCCGGACGGCCTGCGCGCCGTGACAGATCACGCGGTGCTCAACGCCAACTACATCCGCGCGGCGCTGAAGGATGTCTATCCCATGCCGTTTGACCGCATCTGCGGGCACGAATTTGTGTGCAGCGGTCACTGGAGCGATGCCGAAGGTGTGCACGCGCTGGATGTCTCTAAGCGGCTGATGGATTTTGGCATTCACCCGCCGACCAACTACTTCCCGCTGATTGTGCCCGAAGCGCTGCTGATCGAACCGACTGAGACCGAATCCAAAGAGGCGTGCGACCAGTTCATCGCGGCCATGAAGCAGATCGCCGAAGAAGCGCGGACTCAGCCGGAGCTGCTGCACGATGCGCCCCACATCACGCCGGTCGGGCGCGTGGACGACGTGCGCGCCGCCAAGGAACTCAACCTGTGCTGCCGCGTGCTGCCCGACTGGTCCAAAGGGTAGGGCGGCGCAGGAATTCGCCTGATCCGGCAGGGTGAGGGTAGGTGATTCAGGGGCGAGAGGGGATGCTCTCGCCCTTTTTGTTTCCTGCGCGCGGGTGGGCGATCGGCGCGGCGAGAGGGGCGTTGCCGGGCGCATTCCATTTGCGGGGGTGAGGCGGTCATCTGCCGCCGGTTCCTTCTCCTGATGCACCTTGAGAAAACAACCGGCCAGGGTGACCCGCGAGAGTCCGGCCTCACCCCCGACCTGCGCGCCTCTTGCGAGGCGCTTGGTCTGCCCCCTCTCCGAAAATTTTCGGAGAGGGGGCGGAGCGGCGCGGTTTTGGCCGCGCGGGGGTGAGGCCAGCCGTTCGCCGCCCTCATATCCGATCACATGGCCAAAGTGCATCAGGGGCAGGCGATGCGCATCAACCGAAACAGTTTTTTGATGCGTTCGATCTGCATGTTACCCCGGAGGCATAGGCGGCTGTATGATCTATGCTATAATCGGACTTAAGGTTCGATTCCGGGCCTCAAGTTTCGGAGTAACCCACAAGGAGAAGACCATGGGCCTCGAAAATCTGATCGTGTTCGCTGTGATTGGCATCGTGGCCGGCTGGCTGGCCGGTCAACTGATGAAGGGCAGCGGCTATGGGCTGGTCGGGAACCTGATCATTGGGATCATCGGCGCGTTTGTCGGCGGGCTGCTGTTTAACCTGCTGGGCATCACGTCCGATTCGCTGCTGGAATCGCTGCTGACGGCGACGGTCGGTGCCGTCGTATTCATCGCGGCGGTGCGCGCCGCGCGCAGGTAGAAGACCGGCCTGCTGCGGCGCAGTGGGCCACCGTGACGAGGGGCGCAGCGATGCGCCCTTTCCGTTTGTTCGCGCGGTGCGAGAAAATAACCGGCTGTGGTGACCCGCGAGAGTCCGGCCTCACCCCCGACCCGGCCTGCCCCCTCAGCCGAAAATTTACGGCTGAGGGGCAAAACCGAGCCGAACCCGCAGGGAGCGGAGATCGGAA
>DAOUFU010000178.1:0-1666 GCA_034429275.1 Anaerolineae bacterium
GCCGCTGGACAAAGGGCACAAGGCAGGCGAGGCCTGGGCGGCGCGGATGGCAGCCCGGTATGCGGGACGCTACCGGCCATGCACATTCGCCGAGTTCTAGAACGGGAAAAGGCAGTGGAGGCGCGAGTCTCCCTGCCTTTTTGGAAGGGAGCTGGATTCACTGAACGCGTCGCGCTAATCATAGAATTCAGGCGATTTGCGCAGTGGTTGCCAGCGCGTCCAGTCATGCCCGAATACGGTGAGCTGCACCTGTTCACGTTCAATGACCGCCTGCAATTTGCGAACGCCCGCAATCAGCTTATCGCCATCCATATCGAACATGGATGCTGCGCGCGGATCAACCCCCGGCAGCAGCATATCCCCACTGCGCATCGCGTCACTCGCCAGCAAAACCGCACCTGTATTCGGCAGCTTCACCAAGCCCGATTGGTGACCAGGGACGTGTCCATCCGTCACCAGCAGGTGGATGTCAGGCAGCAGTTCCAGATCGCCCGTGATGCGGCGATAGTTCAGTGCTGGTACATCCCAGCAGGCCCGGCATATCTCAAACCGCTCCATTTGCCCCGATTGCGCCAGCTCGTAGTGCGATTGTTGGACGATCAGTTCGGCTTGCGTGAACAGGTGATTGCCGCCGCAGTGATCCTCGTCAAAATGGGTGCAAATCACGTAATCGATATCGGCTGGTGTTAAGTTCAGCCGGTGCAAGTGAGCGACTATCGTTTCGTCATCCTGCCGGAAAATGTCAGCTTGACGCGCGAGATAGGCATCATCCAGCCCTGTATCGACGAGTATGTTTTTGCCATCGTCCGTCTGGATCAGATAGGCCGCAAACGGCGCGCGATTATCTCCGTGGGCGTAGAGGCCGATTTGCATCAGGTATAACTTCATGCCAGTTTCTCCTATACAATGGGTCATGAGCGACAAACATCACAACCAACCCTGGTGTTGTCAACAGCATAACGAATGACTATATTGGAAACAAGTACGCACTTTTAAGTGAGGCACTTACCTCAAGGATAGTACGGCATGGATGGCCACCGGGAAATTGCGCGCGGTATCTTTAGCGAAGCGTGCGGTACGCGGGCCGTATTGGACTTGCTCGCCAACAAGTGGACTGTGTTGGTGATGGCGGCATTGTTTGAGGACATACAGCGCTTCGGACAGCTTCAACGGCAGATTGAGGGGATTTCACCCAAGATGCTCACCCAAACACTGCGCATGTTGGAGCAACATGGGTTGGTTAAGCGCACGGCATATCCCACTTTGCCGCCGAAGGTCGAGTATGTGCCGACGGAAAAGGGGCAAACGCTGCTCGAACCGCTGGCCGCGTTGTGCCATTGGGCTGCTGATCATCTGGACGAAGTCGAAACCGCTCAACAGGATTTCGAGCGCCAAGTGGCCATTGATAAGCGGTGAGTTCGCGCCTCGTTTTTTATGATCGATGGCGGGGAGTGACTGCTCGTCTGCTGCCGGTGCGTGAGTGCCCAAGAACTCCCGCAAGACACAGAGCATGTTGACCAACCCTTGTTCGGATCCGTGCTCGCGCAGAGCCTGAGCGTGCGCAGCCTGCCGGTCTGTCGCGACGAGCTGCTGCCCGAGGGCCACCTGTGGTTTCTGAATCCAGCCGGGCACAGCGGGTCAATTGTTGTAATGCGGCCGGACTCAT
>DAOUFU010000179.1:0-5182 GCA_034429275.1 Anaerolineae bacterium
GCCAACAAGCAGAATTCGGGCGGGCTGCTGGTGCACAAAGCCACCCATCACTTCGACCTGGTCAACTGGTGGATCGATTCGTACCCGCAGGAAGTGTTCGCCCTGGGCGACCTGCTGTTTTATGGACAGAAGAATGCCGAAGCGCGCGGCGAGCATTATGACTACACGCGCTACACCGGCCAGCCCCAGGCCAAGGACGATCCATTCGCCCTGTTCCTGGACCAGGACCCGACTCTGCGCGACCTGTACCTCAAGGCCGAGGCCGACGATGGCTACATCCGCGACCAGAACGTGTTTGGCCCCCAAGTCAACATCGAGGACACCATGGCCGTCACGGTGCGCTACCAAAACGGCGTGATCATGTCCTACTGCCTGATCGCCTACTGCCCCTGGGAAGGGCTGCGCATCGCCATCACCGGCACTAAGGGCCGCGCCGAACTAGAGGTCTTCGAGACAACCGACTGGCTCAAGGGCCAGCCGGGGGCCGAAGGTCACGACGTGACCGCCAGCAAGGGGCCGTTCAAAAAGGTGGAAATTCACGTCTTCCCGATGTTTGGCCAGAGCTACCAGGTGCCGATCCCGCCCGCCGAAGGTGGACACGGCGGCGCGGACCCGGTGATGCTGGAGCAGTTGTTCGCGCCAACCCCGCCTGCCGATCCTTTCAAGCGCGCGGCGTCACACATCGATGGGGCCGCCTCGATCCTGACCGGCATCGCGGCAAACCAGGCCATGCGCACCCGCCAGCTTGTGCGCGTGGACGACCTGTTCCCCCTGCCGGCTAAAAAATAGCGCGGCAGCGCCGCCCTCCCTAAAAACGACGGGGCGTCCCGGCCCACTGCCTGCCGGAACGCCCCTTTCCCCCCAAACCCGGTAGATGTTCGCGTGTTCGCCTTAGCGGTTGCGGCGCAGACGGACATCCACCAACACGGCCACGACCAGCACGATGCCCTTGAGCACATACTGGTACGAAGCTTCGACATTGGTCATCTGCAGGCCGTTGGTGAGACTCACCATGATCAGCGAGCCGACAATCGCGCCCAAAATCGTCCCTTCGCCGCCAAGGGTTGACGTTCCCCCAAGCACGCAGGCAGCGATGGCGTCCAGCTCATAGCCCTGGCCCGCCGAAATCGTGCCATAACCGACATAGGAAGCCATCACTGTGCCCGATATGCCGCACAAGAAGCCCATTAGCGTAAACACCATGAAGATGTTGCGCTTGATGTTGACGCCGGAGAGCCGCGCGGCTTCCCGGTTGCCTCCAATCGCGTAGGCATAGCGGCCAAACCGCGTGTTCCGGCTCAGATAGGTCACGATGAGGGCCACACCGCCCAACAGCAGCACCGGATTCGGCACCCCGCGGTACTGGTTCACGACATGGACATAGCCCACCACCAGCAGCGAGAAAAAGATGGTCTTGGCCAGGTCCACGTAGAACGGCGGCAGATCGAAGTTATAGCGGCGCTTCTTCGCCCGGCTGTTGAACATCGTGTAAAAGAGGAAGACCACCGCTGCGGCGGCTATGACCCATCCATAGTTTTCGGGTAGGTAACCCTGTCCAATCTTTGAGAACGTGGGCTGGTTGGCGGGGATCGTTTTACCTTCGGTCACGCGCAGGATCAACCCGTTGAAGAGCCACATGCTGCCCAGGGTAGCGATGAATGCGGTCACCTGCAGATAGGCGATGATGTACGCCTGGATCAGGCCGCACAGCAGGCCGACGCCCAGGCCGATCAGCACCGAGAGCACCGCCACCGTCAGCTGTTGATCCGGGAAATGCTGGGTCAGGACTTTGGCCTGGTACCAGGCCACCACCACCGAGATGAACCCGGCCATCTTGCCAACCGACAGGTCGATGGCCCCGATGACCATCACCAGCACCATACCGCACGACAGGAACGCGGTCACTGTCATCTGGCGGAACAGGTTCGAGAAGTTACGGGGCGTCAGGAAGCGGCCATCGGTCTGCAGATAGAAATAGAGCCAGATCAGAATCAAAGCCCCAACCAGCGTGTAAATCTGGACATTCGCGCTGAACTGCCGGGACAGAAATTTCAAAACCCTGTTTGATTTGAGATCGTTGAGTCTGGGTGAAATTGCATTGACACTCATAGAGAGACTACCTTTCAAACAACGATAGACGATTCCCTTTGCGGCCTGGTCGGGCCATTACCAATCAGCGGGCAAAGCAGTCAGCACAGGGGACCCTGCGCGATCAGGCGGGCACGCCGTTGGCCTCGTGCATGCCGGTCGCCAGGGCCATGATGCGCTCTTCGGTGGCCTCGGCGATGTCGAGCGTACCGGCAGACCGCCCCTCGCACATGACAACCACCCGGTCACACATGCCCAGAATCTCTTCCAGTTCGCTCGAAATCATGATGATCGCGATCCCCTGTTGGGCCAGGTCGTTCATGAGCCGGTAAATCTCATACTTGGCCCCCACGTCGATACCGCGCGTGGGATCGTCGAGGATCAGCACCTTGGGCTTAGACATCAGCCACTTGGAGATGACCACCTTCTGCTGGTTACCGCCGGAGAGAGAATCCACCGGCACATTCAAATGGGGCGCTTTGATGGCCAGGCTCTTGGCGAAATGCTGGCTGGCCGCAAGCTCGGCGGCATCATTGATGCGCATCCAGGACGAGAACTGGTCCAGGTTGGCCAGCGAAATGTTCTTCAGAACAGACTGCCGCAGGATCAAGCCGTGTCGTTTGCGATCTTCGGGAATCAGGCTGATCCCCTGCACCATCGCCTCGCGCGAACTGGAAGCCTTGTATTTTTTGCCTTCCAACAGGATGGAGCCTTGCGTGATCTTGGCGTACTCGCCGAAAATCGTCATGACGAGTTCGGTGCGGCCCGACCCCATCAATCCCGCGATCCCCAGGATTTCGCCCTTGCGCAGATCGAAGGAAACGCCCCGCAGAATCTCGCGGTCGGAACGCGGGTCTTGGGCGTGGAGATCGTGCACCTCGAAGACCACTTCGCCCGGATGCCGGTCGGCCTTCGGGAAGCGTTCGGTCATCTGGCGGCCTACCATGTAGCTCACCAACTGCTCGCGCGTCAGGTTGGCCGTCGGCTGCGAGGTGATGACTTTTCCATCCCGCAGCACCGTGACCGTATCGGTAATGCGGAAGAATTCTTCGAGTTTGTGGGTGATATAAATGCAGGTCACCCCGTGAGCCTTGAGGGTGTGAAGAATCTCCATCAGCTTGTCGATCTCAGCAGATGAGAGGGCGCTGGTCGGCTCATCCAGGATCAGCACGCGCGCGTTTTCCGAAAGCGCCTTGGCGATTTCGGTCATCTGCATCTTGCCCACGCCGAGATACTTCACCACCGATTGAGGCTGAATATCGAGTTTGTATTTGTGCAGCAGTTCGCGCGTGTCGGCATACAGCTTGTCCCAGTTGATCATGCCGTGTTCGACCGGTTCTTTGCCCAGGAACACGTTTTCGCCGACCGTCAGCTGCGGGACGAGCGTCAGTTCCTGATACACGATGGCGCTGCCTTCTTTGGCCGCCTGCTGGATCGCGCCATGTTCCAGGTTGAGCTTGTGCCCGTCGTACAGAACCGTTCCTTCATACGTCCCCGCCGGATACACCCCCGACAGGATTTTCATCAGCGTCGATTTTCCCGCCCCGTTTTCTCCACAGATGCCGTGGATTTCACCGCGCCGCACCTGGAACGAGACGTCATCCAGCGCCGTCACGCCCGGAAATTGCTTGGTGATATGCTGAAAATCCAGAATGATGTCGTTTTTTTCTTCAGTCATAAGGCGCTTGTCCTTGAATTGGCCAAAAGGGCTTCCCTGCATCAGGTCATTCTCCCAGTCACAGGAAAGCCCATTTCAATCTCGTGCTGATCTGAGGCGCAGCGCGCCGCCCGGCGAACCGGGCGGCGATCATCCTTCTCAGCCGCTGAGCGGGAGATTAGCCCTCTTTGGCGGGGACAGGCGGACGCTGATCTTCGGGAATGTCACGGTAGACATCGTCATACGACTGGAAGCCGCTCTCGACCACCAGTTCGTACACATTGTCGGCATTGACCTGCACGACCGGCAGGAAGTAGGCCATCACGGTGCCTTCCTTGGTCGGATCGTTGGTCAGTTCGGCCATCGTGTATTCCTGCAGGCCTTCGACTTCCTCACCCTTCAGCAGCTTGTCGGTCAGATCGACCGCGAGCGGCGACAGGTTGCGGATGTCCTTGAGGATCGTGACCGTCAGTTCGCCCTTGACGATGCTGTTGCAGCCATCAGCCGTCGCATCCTGGCCCGAAATCGGGACGATGCCGGCCAGGCCCTGGGCCTTCAGCGCTTCCAGAGCGCCCAGCGCCGTGCCATCATTCGACGCCACCACGGCATCAACCTTGTTGTCCTGCGCCGTCAGGATGTTCTCCATGATCTTCAGCGCGTTGGCGGCATCCCAGTTGTCCACCCACTGGTCGGCCACTACTTCGATCACGCCCGCATCCACATAGGGCTGCAGAATTTCGTCCTGGCCCTGGCGGAACAGGATGGCGTTGTTGTCGGTGGGGCTGCAGCCCAGCTTGACCAGCTTGACCGGGTTCTCAGCCGACCAATCGCCCGTGCCTTCTTCCGAAATGCCCAGCGCGCGGTCAAGACACCCAGCGCCTGCTGGCGGCCCACTTCCACGTTGTTGAAGGAAACATACGCCGCGATCGAGGTCGATTTGATCAGGCGGTCATAAGCGATCACCAGCACGCCTTCTTCGGCGGCGGCGTCGGCGGCAGTTGCGGCGGCGTCACCATCTTCGGCCACCACGATCACGGCCTTAGCGCCCTGGGCCACCATGTTTTCGATCTGATCGTTCTGCAGCTTGACATCGTGGTTGGCTTCCTGCCACACGACCTCATAGCCCTTTTCTTCCAGCAGGGCCTGCATCAGGACCTGCTCGTTCTTCCAACGCTCAGTGGCGAAGTCGGAGAACGACAGACCGACCTTGATCTTTTCCTGCGCCTGGGCGACCGAGCCAAACATGCCGACCATCAGCGCCATCACTACCAAAATCATTGCGAAACGTGAAACTTTGCGGGACATCTCTAGAGCGTGTTATGCACTTTTGAGGTGCACAATGCTAAACTGGGGGCATGAGCGAACGAAAAGCATACCCCAGTGACGTAAGTGACGATGAATGGGCGTTTGTCGCGCCGTATCTGACGTTGATGACGG
>DAOUFU010000180.1:0-5295 GCA_034429275.1 Anaerolineae bacterium
GAAGCGGCCCGGTTTTGGCCGCGCGGGGGTGAGGCCAGCCCTTCGCCGCCCTCATATCCGATCTCATGGCCAAAGTGCATCAGGGGCAGGCGATGCGCATCAACCGAAACAGTTTTTTGATGCGTTTGCCCTGCTCCGCCCGGCCTCGACCATTGCCAAGCGCCCCGGCGTTTTTTATAATCCCCCTGTCCGATCAATCCGCACCATCCGCGACCAACAAAGGGACTCTTTCACCATGAAAAAAATGACCAGCGCCGAAGTCCGCGAGGCGTTTTTAGACTTCTTTGAGGAAATGGGCCACAAGCGCGTCGCTTCGTCGTCGCTGGTCCCAGGCAACGATCCCCCCCTGCTGTTCACCAACGCTGGCATGGTCCAGTTCAAGGATGTATTCCTGGGCCTCGACCGCCGCGATTATAAGCGTGCCACCACCGCCCAAAAGTGTATGCGCGTCAGCGGCAAGCACAACGATCTCGAAAACGTCGGCCCGTCGCCGCGCCATCACACCTTTTTTGAGATGCTCGGCAATTTCAGCTTTGGCGACTATTTCAAGCGCGACGCCATCCGCTACGCCTACGACCTGCTCACCAGGGTCTACGAGCTGCCCCCCGACCGGCTCGCCTTCACCGTCTATCAGAACGACGATGAGGCCTATGCCATCTGGACCGAAGAAATCGGCGTAGACCCGCGCCGCGTTGCCCGCATGGGTCCCAAAACCAACTTCTGGCAGATGGCCGATACCGGTCCCTGCGGCCCGACCAGCGAGATTCACTGGGACCTGCGTCCCCAGGAAGGCGTCGATGCCATCATCCCCGCGCTGACCGCCGAGAGTGACCGCTTCCTGGAGATCTGGAACCTGGTCTTCATGCAGATCAACCGCACCCAGGCCGATCCCAACCACACCGGCCAGTACGATCAGCCGCTGCCCGCCCCCGGCGTCGATACCGGCGCAGGCATGGAGCGCATCGTCAGCATCCTGCAGGGCGTAGATGCCAATTACGAAACCGACCTGTTCATGCCCATCATCCGCCGCGTCCAGGCCATGACCGGCCACACCGACGCCCAGCGCGATGCCAACATCGTCCCCTACCGCGTCATCGCCGACCACATGCGCGCCGCCACCTTTTTGATCGCCGACGGCGTGCGCCCCGGCGCAACTGGGCGCGATTACGTCTGCCGGATGGTCATCCGGCGCGCGGTGCGGTTTGGGGCCAGGCTCGGCTTCACCGATCCCTTCCTGGCCGATGTCGCCGACACGGTCATTGACATCATGCGCATCGCCTATCCCCAGCTTGAAGACCAGCGCGAAGCCATCCGCCGTGCCGTCACCAACGAAGAGATTCGTTTCCGCCGCGCGATGGACCGCGCCCTGGCCGAACTCGACGATATGCTGGCCGATTTCCGCATTCAGCGCGCCGCCCTGCCCGATGACGTGGTAACGGCGGCCAATAGCGGGCTGCACACGGCCTTCGCCAGCCTGGGCGAGCGTTACCCCTACCAGGCCCTGTCCGCCGCTGTCACAGCGCTCGATTCTGGTGAGCATCCCGCCGATGTGCTCGACCGCTTCATGGTCAGCGCGACCGGTGTCAATCTTCAGCCCGCCGAGGTCATGGCCGACATCCTGGCCGCCATCCAGGCGAGCACCCTCTCGCCTGCGGAAAAATCCACCTGCGCCGAGGCATTGAGCAGCTTCCAGTTTCCCGGCGAATGGGCCTTCCGCCTGCACGCCGAGAAGGGCCTGCCGCTCGAAATCACCCGCGACATCACCCAGGAACTGGGTATCCTGGTGGACCAGGCCGGGTTCCGTGCCGCTCAGCACGCCCACGAAGCCGCCAGCCGGGGGCAAACCGGCGGAGCGTTTGGCGCAATTGACATGGGCGAAGCCTACCGCGCCGCCCTCCAGTCCTTGCGCGAGCGTGGACTCATCGAGACCGGCGTAGTGCAGGATCAATACGGCCCGCTCACCCGCGAGACCCACGTCCTCGGCATCCTGCGCGATGGCGAGCTGGTCGAATCGGCGAGTGTTGGCGACCGCGTCGAGCTGGTGCTGGCGCTCACCCCCTTCTACATCGAGGCGGGCGGCCAGGTCAGCGATACCGGCGTCGCCCAGGGTGACGGCTGGATGGTCGATCTCGAAGATGCGCGCCAGCCAGTCGGCGGCCTGATCGTCCACCTCGGCGAAGTGGTCGAGGGCCAGGTCACCGCGGGCGCGCCCTGCACCGTCTCAGTAGATGCCGCGCGCCGCCTCGACATCACCCGCAACCACACCGCGACCCACCTGCTGCACGCTCAGCTGCGCGCCGTGCTGGGCACGCATGTCCAGCAGCGCGGCTCACTGGTCGCGCCGGACCGCCTGCGCTTCGACTTCAGCCACGACCAGCCGATCTCGCCCGACGAGCTGGACGAGATCACCCGCCGCATCAACGAGGCTATCCTGGCCGATATGCCCGTCACCGCCGAATGGAAATCGCTCGACGAAGCGCGCGCCGAGGGTGCAATGGCCCTCTTTGGCGAAAAATATGGCGACCGCGTGCGCACCATCAACATCTGGCAGCGCGAGCGCACTAACCCCGGTGCCCGCTACAGCTACGAATTGTGCGGCGGCAACCATGTCGAGCATACCGGTGTGATCGGCCCCTTCGTCATCGTCTCCGAAGGCAGTGTCGCCCAGGGTATCCGCCGCATCGAGGCGCTGACCGGGCACGGGGCCGAGCAGTACATCCGCCGCAGCCTGAACACCCTGCGGACCGCCGCCGGGCTGCTCAGCACCACGCCCGCCGAGGTCCCTGCGCGGCTGGCCGCCCTGCAGGATGATCTGCGCGCCGAACAGCACGAAAACGCGCGCCTGCGTCGCCGCGTCGCCCGCCTGGAGTTCGAGCACCTCTTCGGCCAGACTGAGGTCATCGGCGGTACTGCCGTGCTGGTGGCCCAGGTCAGCCCCACCGCCCCCGATACCCTGCGCGAAATGGCCGACTGGTTCCGCGATAAGGTGGAGTCGGGCGTGGTGGTGCTGGGCATGGTGGCCGAGAACGGGCGGCCCCAACTGCTGGCCGCCGCGACCAAAGACCTCGCCAAACGGGTCCACGCGGGCAATATCATCCGCGAGGCGGCAGCGATCACCGGCGGCGGCGGCGGTGGCCGTCCCGATATGGCCCAGGCCGGCGGCAAGGATGCCGCCAAACTGCCCGACGCCCTGCGCGCCGCCCGCGACCTGATCGCCCGCGCCCTGGACCAATAGGACCGCACTGTCCCTTTGTGCTGGAAGGGCGGGCTGCACACACCCGCCCTTCTTATTTCCCCATCTCCCCCACTCGACAGCGCCGCCCGTCCCGGCTACAATTCCCCGTATGAAGAACAAAATGGTGACGCTCCAGCTTGAACCCTACGACGATCACGTCTCCGTGCGCGACCGCCTGTCGTTCGTCCACGCCGATCACGTGCTGCTCATCCTGCCCCAGGTCCCGATCCTCCGCCGCAAGCTGGACCTGCTGCTCATCCAGCGCGAGGCTGCCCGCCTGGGGATTCGTCTTGCCCTGGTCACCGGGGACTCGCTGGTGATCGATCACGCCGACGAATTGAGCATCTCTGTCTTCCCCGATGAGCAGACCGCCGCCCAGAGCCGCTGGAAGCGCCCGCGCGATAAGGTCTTCCTGCCGCCCCGCGCCGTCGTGGACCAGTACGCCTTCGCCGATGTCATCCGCGATCACCGCTCGAATGCGCTGGGCGGGCTGTGGGATCGCCGCTCGATGCGTTGGCTGCTGTTTGGCTTGGTCATGCTGGCCCTGGTCGTCGGGTTCCTGGTCGCCGCGCCCAGCGCCACCGTGACTCTCACCCCCGCCAGCCGCCAGGTCTATGAGACCGTTACCGTCCTGGCCGACCCTGCCCTCACCGACATCGATGTTGAGCGCCGCCAGATTCCCGCCAGCCTGGTGAGCCTCCAGCCGACCAGCCGCGTCACCGTCCAGGCGTCCGGCTCCGAGGCAGCGGGCGCGTCGTTGGCCCAGGGAATCGTGCTGTTCACCAACACCTCCGAGCAGCCCGCCCTCATTCCGCTTGGCACTATCGTCTCCACCGCCGATATTTACCCGGTCCGCTTCGAGACGGTGCTCGAAACCACGCTCACTGCCGGACCCGGTGCATCCGTCCAGGTGCCGGTGCGCGCGCTCCCGGAGCACGCGGGCGCGGTCGGCAACGTGGACCCCGGCGCGATCAGCCGTGTCGAAGCAGCGTTCGCCGATCACGTCACCGTCACCAACCCCAACGCCACCTACGGCGGCGCGGTCCAGCACCGCGCGACTGTCACTGCCCAGGACCTGGAGCGCCTGCTCGTGTTGGGTCGCCAGCAGGTCCTGCAAAACGCGCGCGACACCCTGCTCCACCAGCTTTCGAGCGGGCAGTTCCTCGTCCCCGGCTCCATCCTGATCGTCGAGGAGCGCCCGGACTGGACGATCTACAGCGCGCTGGTGGGCGACCCGGTCGAGAGCGTCAGCCTCGATTTCCGTGCCAGGGTGCAGGCGGTTGTCGTTGATGAGCGGCTCGCCCAACGGGTCGCCTATGCCGCCCTCGCCCCGTACATCCAGCCCGGCCAGGAGATCGCCCAGGACGCCCTGCGCTTCTCTCGCGGCGAAACGCTCAGCGTTGAAGCCAATGGCCGCGTCTCGTTTGCGATGGTCGTTTCCGGCAGCATCGCCGTCTCCATCGATCCCGACCAGGTGCGCCGCAGCATCGCGGGCCTGTCGATCAACGCCGCGCGCGCCCGCCTCGACCGCGAACTGCTGCTCGATCCCCAGCGCCCGCCGCAGATCCAGGTCTGGCCCGGTCTGCTGGGTCGGATGCCCTTCCTTCCCGTCCGAATTGCCGTCCGGGTGCAGTCGCCATGAACGTGCCGGGCCGCCTGCTGGGCATTGATTACGGCTTGAAGGTCCTCGGACTGGCGGTCAGCGACCCCACCGGCACCATTGCCACGCCGCTCGGCCTGCTGCACCGCGCTTCCCGCCGCGAGGATTTCGCCCGCATCGCCGCGCTCATCGCCGAGCGCGGCATTGCCGCTGTCATCGTCGGTCTGCCGGAATCGCCGCCGCACATCACCGCCTACACCCAGGCCGACCGCGTTCGGCTGTGGGCCTCGCGGCTGGCGGCGGCCATCCCCGTACCCGTCTATTTCGCCAGCGAGCGATATTCCACCCAGGAAGCCGAAGAGCGCCTGGCCGAAGCCGGGCGCGACCTGCCGGACCGCGTGGACGCCGTCGCTGCTGCCGTCATCCTGCAGGATTTCCTCGAAACGCGCCGCCCGGATCA
>DAOUFU010000181.1:0-52051 GCA_034429275.1 Anaerolineae bacterium
TGCTCAGCACGTTTCCGCGCCACATCGAGCTGGCGGACCGATCCCTGCTGTTCAACCAGATCGTCGTGCGTATCGCGCTGGATTATCACATTCCGCTCATGAATTTCTGGCTGGCGCTCGAACCGCTGCCCGATTACGGCATCGCCGACGATCTCTATCACCTGAACGGACCACTCACCCGCGCCGGAGATTTCAGCGATGCGAACAATCTGCGCACGGGCTACCCGATGCACAACCTGGTGACGCTCCAGGCCCTCGATGTGCTCCGGCGGGCGCTCTTCCCGGTCATGTGATGGGACTGGGGAGCGCGTGCCTGCTGTCCCTCTTTTGGCGAACTGCCCCTTGTGCCTGTAGAATGGCACGCGTGCAGTTCGCCGTCTCATTCGCCTGTTCGATGCCTGTGACCTGAACCATGACCCTCACACATATTTTTGTCCTCGGCATTTGCGCCGTCCTCTATACTCTGCTGATGCCGGCGCGTGCGCGGCGATGGGCGCTGTATGTTGGGAGCGTCATCGCGATCTACTGGCTCCAGCCCGCCACGACAATTGATCAGCTCGATTTTTTCTTCCCGATGGCAACCCTGGCGATCACGGTGCTGGCGTGGATGCTCTCGCGCAGCCCGGATCAGCGGTTCACCCGGCAGGATGGGCTGGCGGCGGCGGTGATGGTGGGTGTGGTTCTGCTGCTTTCGTTCGGGCGCTACCTCCAGGCCGACTACCGGATCACCCCATCCATGCCGCCCGCCCTGCCGCAGGTGATGATCGTTCTGGTCGGGGTGAGCGTGGCGCTGGTCGTGCTGGCGTGGCTGCCGGTGAAGCGCCGCGCGCTCGGTGGGATCGCCATCCTGCTGATCCTGGCGGTGTTCATCGTGCTAAAGACCAGCGGCCTGGCCGAAGAAGCGGCGCGTCAATTGCGCACCTGGCAGGGTCAGAACCCCGATCTGGCCTCGGCGAGCGAACTGGAATGGCTGGGGTTTTCCTACGTGGCCTTTCGGCTGATCCACACCCTGCGCGACCGCCAGACAGATCGCCTGCCGGAACTCACCCTGCGCGATTACGTCACCTATGTGCTCTTTTTCCCCTCGTTCACGGCTGGCCCGATTGACCGCGCCGAGCGTTTTCTGGCGGATTTGCAGAATCTGCCCGGCCCCCAGGCCGAGCGCGCAGTCCAGGGCGGGATGCGTATCGTCGTGGGCCTGGCCAAAAAATTCGTGATTGCCGACAGCCTGGCATACTTCGCACTAGATGCCACCAAAGCCGGGCAGGCCACCTCGACCTGGGGCCTGTGGGTCATGGTCTATACCTTCGCCTTGCAGATTTATTTCGACTTCAGCGGCTATTCGGATATCGCCATTGGCATCGGGCAGTTGTTCGGCATCAAGCTGCCCGAAAACTTCAGCCTGCCCTATCTCAAGCGCAACATCACCCTGTTCTGGCAAAGCTGGCACATCACGCTGAGCACCTGGGTTCGCTTCTATGTTTTCTCCCCATTGTCGCGCTACCTGATGTCGCGCAAGGTCAAACCATCGCCCACCGCAGTCGTGTTTGCCTGCCAGATGGCGACGATGCTGGCCATCGGCCTGTGGCATGGCGTCACGTGGGGATTCGTCGCCTGGGGAGCCTGGCACGCGGTGGGATTGTTCATCCACAAGGTGTGGAGCGACCACACCCGCCCCTACTATCTCAAGCTGCGCAGCCGCCCGGCCCTGGGCCGTGTCGTTGAACTGGCGGGGATCGTCATCACCTTTCATTTTGTGGTGGTGGGCTGGGTATGGTTCGCCCTGCCGGATATACAGACCGGTTGGGATGTGTTCGTGCGCCTATTTGGCCTGTAGGGGATAGCCCTCGATGCAAACGTGGAAATGGCTCTACCATCCTCAGACGGCGTTCACATGGCGGTTTATCCGCAACGTGCTGATCAAGGCCGCGCTGCTGTTTGTCGCACTGAACCTGCTGTTCGTATGGACCGATCCGCTGCCTGCGCTCGGCAAGCTGTCGGGCTATAACCTGCTGTGGCGCGGGCGCGAGCGCCTGCCCTATGGTGAAAACCCCCGCGCAGCCTACAACCTCAGCCTGTATCAGCTCGACGCGATGTTTGCCTCTCACGTGCTGAATGGGGCCGGGCGCGGGGATGACGAGTACCGCGTGTTGGTGATCGGCGATTCGTCGGTGTGGGGCATCTTGCTGGAGCCGCAGGATACCCTGGTCGGGCAGATCAACCGCCAGGAACTTCGGACGGGGGAAGGGCTGCCGGTGCGTGCCTACAATCTTGGCTACCCCACCATGTCGCTGATCAAGGACGTGATGCTGCTCAAGTATGGCATGGCCTACCAGCCGGACCTGATTGTGTGGATGCTGACGCTGGAATCGTTCGGCAAGAAGGAACAGATCAACACCTCCATCGTGAAAAATAACGCGGGCGTCGTGCGCGACCTGATCGCTGCCTACGGCATCGACCAGGACCCGAACGACTCGCGCTGGGTGGAAGCTGGCACCTGGGACAAAACCATCATGGGCCGTCGGCGGGCACTCGCCGACTTGCTGCGCTTGCAGCTTTACGGCCCGGCCTGGAGCATCACGGGCATAGACCAGGTTTACCCGGACGACTACACACCGCGCGCCATCGACCTCCAGCCGGAGACGGCCTGGCACGGCTACGACGAGGGCGAACTGACCGCCGATGCGCTTGCCTTCGATGTGATTGCGGCGGGCATGGCGCTGGCCGGAGATGTCCCCGCCCTGCTGATCAACGAGCCGATCTTCATCAGCCAGGGCGAGAACAGCGATATTCGCTATAACTTCTTTTATCCCCAGTGGGCCTACGATTTCTACCGCGAACAGCTCACCACGCTCAGCGAGACCCATGCCTGGCCGCTGCTGGACCTGTGGAACGTGCTGCCCGATGCCTCGTGTTATACCGACAGCGCGGTACATCTGACTCCCGAATGTTCGGCCCGGCTTGGTGAGCAGGTGGGCCAGGCGGTGCTCCGGTTTGCCGAGACCGGGGCACCCTGATTCCGCGAAACACCGGGCGTATCGCATTGGGGGGCGCAGGGCTGCGGGCGCTGCCCCGCCCCCAGCAAGGAGCGGAGCGGCCCGTTTTTTTGGCCGCGTGGGGGTGAGGCCGGTCGTTCGACCGGGCGTGTTGCACCCAAAAAATCACCCGCGATTTTTCTCACGCGAACAAATGGCATACAATACTAGTAAGTGAGCAGGTTGGCGTAGATATCTTTTTAAGGAGACGGGGCATGAATATTACCGAGCGAGAGCAAAACGGCGTGGCAATTTTCACGCTTGAGGGCCGCGTGGACAGTGAAGGCGCTGTTGATCTCGATCTGGCACTACAAACGGCAGTTACCGAGGGCAAGAACAAGATCGTCCTCGAAATGTCCGACGTTCGATACATCAACAGCGCAGGGCTGCGCACCCTGGCGGATATTCTGACGCAGACAACCGAAAGCGGTGGCGGCCTGTATCTGGTGAATTTGAACCCAAAGGTTCACCGTGTCTTCCAGATCATCGGGTTCGACAAGTTCTTCAAGGTCTTTCCAAGCGTGAAAGAGGCCCTGGACGCGTTCTAGTGCCGGGGAATTCGAGTGAAGCAGGCTCATCGGAACAGCCCCTTGATCGACCGGTCGGGGCTGTTCTCTTACCAAAATGAGGGATCAGCATGGTGTTTATCGGCGAACTGCGCGTCAAGGCACAGTTGGAGAATCTTCGTATTGTCTCCCATTTTATCCACGGCGTTTCGCAGCGCCTGGCGCTCACCGACAAAACGCTCTTCGACCTGGAACTGGCCGTCGAGGAAGCCGCGACCAATATCATCAACCATGCCTATCCTGGCGACCAGAAGGGAGATATGCTGATCCAGGCCCGCCAGGCGGGGGAATTTGTGCAGATCTCGCTGACCGATTGGGGTGTTCCGCTGAACCCGGCCAATATCAAGCCCTTCGACATCAACGCGCCGGTTGAAGCGCGCATCAAGGGCGGCATGGGCCTGCATTTCATCAACAAGTTGATGGATGAGGTGGCGCGCGAAACCGGCAACGGCGAGGGCCAGCCCAATGTGCTGCGGCTGGCCAAACTGATCGAGCGGGCACAGCCGGGCGTGCGCCCGCCCAGCGCCGTCCAGGAACTGAACGCGATGCGCACCGTTAGCGAGGTCATGACCTCGAATATCAACCTGGACGATCTGCTCAGCCTGATCCTGAACAAGCTGGTCACCACCGTCAACGCGGACCGCGGCACGATTTACCTGGTGGACGAAGAGCGCCGGGAATTGTGGTCGCGCGTCATGCTGGAAGATATCGGCCCGCTCACTGAAATTCGCGTCAAGATTGGCGAGGGAATCGCCGGGCACGTGGCGGCGACAGGCGAAATCCTGAACATCCCCGATGCCTACCAGGACCCCCGCTTCAACTCGCAGATCGACCAGGTCACCGGCTACCGGACCCGCTCAATGCTGACGGCCCCCATGTTCAACCCCCAGCAGAAGATCATCGGCGTGGTGCAGCTTCTCAACAAAAAAGATGGGGCGTTCAATTTCCGCGACGAGCGACTGATCACCGCCATGACCTCGCAGGCCGCCATCAGCATCGAAAATGCGCGGCTGTATGCGCAGGAACTGCAACAGCAGGTGGTCAAGCGCGAGCTGGAAACCGCTCATACCATCCAGGCCAGCTTTTTGCCGGACGTGATCCCGCACCCCGATGGCTGGGATATTGCCGCGATCTGGCTGCCTATTCGCAGCGTGGCGGGCGATTTTTATGATTTCCAGTGGCTTGGTGATGGGCGGCTGGCCGTCGTCATCGCCGATGTATCGGGCAAGGGCATTCCGGCGGCCTTGTTCATGGCGCTCAGCGTGACTATGCTGCGCTTCGGTATGCGCTTCAACCTCGCTCCCGCCGAAGTGACCCGGCGCGCCAACGAATCGATGCTGGCCGATCAGCGCTCGCGCATGTTTGCCACTACGTTTGTCAACTACATCTCGCTCGACACCGGTGAGATGGAGTTTTCGTCGGGCGGGCACAACCCGGCGCTGATCTACCGGGCGGCAACGGGCACCTGCGAGAGCGTCACCTCCGATGGCGTGGCGGTGGGCATCTTCAAGCAGGCCGAATACCGGTCGAACCAGATGCGCCTGGAGCCTGGTGATATCTTGATCCTGTACACCGATGGCATCACCGAGGCCATCAACGATGATGAGGAAGAATTCGGCGAGGAACGCCTGCAGGACATCATCGTGGAGCACGCCAGCGAACCGGCGGAAGCGTTGATCGAGCGCGTGCTGGATGCGGTTACGGCGTTTGTGGGCGATCAAGACCTGTTCGACGACGCTACCCTGGTGATTTTGAAGCGCGATCCTGCCTGATGCATCCGAAACAAAAGACGCGACCGGCCATCACAGCCGATCGCGCCCCTGTCTTGTTATTCCCTCACCGCCCTGCGGCCAGGGGGCTGTGTACACGGGCGAGAGGCCCGGCTATCCCTGGTTATCCGTCTCTTCTGCATACAGGTCGGTGACCGTCCACGCGCCGTTTTCCAGCGTGAAGACGACTCCCTCCGGCCCATTGAGAATCACTTTGCCGCTGTCGCGGATCAACAGCGCGGTATATCGAAGAGCGGGACCGGTCGCCCAGCCCAGCGAGTCGCGCACGCCGGGATAGGTGCGCCACGCGTGCCCAAAGTTGCGCTCCGGCTGGAACAGGCCTTCCGGCGCTGTCAGCGTGGAATCCGATTCCGGCATTCCTTCGCGCCAGGTATCTTGATAGGTCGTGAAGGTCCCAGCGGGCTGTCCCTCGTTTTGGACCATCACGTAAATTTGCCGGGTGTCGCCCAGCCACAGCATGTAGCCCTTCTCAAAGGGGACAAACGCCGCCTGCACGGGCGAATAGATGGGCGGCGGTGCTATGGCTACCGGTTCCTGGGCCGGGGCCGTCTCACCCGCCGGAGGCAGCGGGGCCGTCTCGGCCACTGCCTGAGGTGTCGGCGTGGGTGCAGGGGCCTGGGTGGGCACTACCGGCTGCGCGCTGCCCGCCGGGCGAAGCTCGCCGGTGACCGGGTCCACTGAGCCGGGCGGCAGGATCACGATTTCCTGGCCGATCTGCAGGAAGCGTGTGTTGGGGCGAATGTTGGAATTGAGCGCCACGACCGAGTCAATCGTCACGCCATAATTACTGTAGGCATAAACGATGCTGGTGAGCGTATCGCCCGCCTGCACGCGGTGAACGATGCTGCCATCGGGCCGGACGCTCTGCGGGACTACAAACGGCGCGAAGGCTTCGACCGGGGCCTGCCCCGCCGCTGCCGCACCCGATGCCGCCTCGGTGGTGCGCACCAGCGAAATCTGGTCCCAGTACACATTGTTCAGCGCCATGCCATACTGTTGTGTCGCCCACAAGAAGACGGTGACCTCGGTGCCCTTGACCTGTGCGTTCACCGTCATCTCGGCCCACTGATCGTAAGGGGCCGCCGCTGCCGACCAGACCACGTTCGGAGAATTCGGATCGATGCCGCCAGTGGGATCGATGCCAACCTTGAGCTGCGCGCCCGCCGTCGAATCCGACCGGCGGTAGGGGGCTTCGGCGATGATGCAGGAAGTGGTCGTGTCGTTACAGGTATATACCCACCCGTAACCGGTCAGCTTGACGACTTCGCCATCGGTCAAGCCACCCACACGCTGATAGCCAGCGGCGGTGAACTTGCCGAAACCCTGGTTAATGTTCCACGAGGCGGACCCATCGCGGACCTGCAGCGGGTCCGTATGCGGGAAGGCGACCGGTGCTCCCTCGCCGACCCAGAGAGTCCAGCCGTTCGGAACCGTGCGGTTGGCCGCTCCCTGGCCGTAATAGGGCTGCTCCATGCCGCCATTGACCAGCAAATTGGTTTGCTGTGCCTGGGCAGACGGCGTATGCCCAGGCCAGGCTGCCCCCAGCAGAATCACGACTGTCATCATTACGGCGATGAAGATATATCGCCTGCTCAACAAGGTTTGTGTGCCCATTTTGTGCCCGATTCCTTCCAACTCGGTAGTGTTGACGTGCGTACTCAAAACGCGCTGACGCATCATGGTCAACACGGCCTGCATTCTGATCGCTGGCCCGTCGGCAGCAGTTCGCCGCCGGACCCTGGCGCTAATTCAAGCGGCGCGATTATATATGGTCCTGTGCGCACCTGCAATCCACGCTCACTCAACGCCCACCTTGCGGCGGCGACTTCGGGGCAAGACCAGCCGAGACAGCCGTGCCGAATCGGTTTTCCCGGCGTTTTACCTATGGTGTGCCGGGCGGGCCAAAAGGTAGGTTACAATAGTGAAAATGTGCCTCGCTTGGCTTGCCTTCGGTGCTGTACTAGAATAGGCGTTATAGCCGGACGTGGGGATCATTTCCGCTCGCATCCTTTGATCGTTCAGCCGCAGGAGAGTGTTATGTCAACCACCTGGATGGTCGTCGAAGACGAACCCGATCTGTATGACACACTGCTGACTCTGTTCGAAATCTGGAGCATCGACGGTGTGGCATTCACCAATGGCAGCGACGCCATTCGATGGGTTGAGGACGTAGACAACGGGAAGACAGCGGAGACGGCCCTGCCCGAACTCGCCATTCTCGACATCCGGCTGCCGGGCGCTTCTGGGCCTGAGATCGGCAAAAAGCTGCGCGCCAGCCCGCTCTTAAGAGACGTGGCCATTGTGCTGATCACGGCGCACCGCCTGACTCCCCTGGAAGAACGTCGGGCTATCGCCATGGCCGGGGCCGATGCCCGGATCTACAAACCCTTGCCCGCCCCCGCCGATTTTCGTAAAGCGCTTCAGGCCGCGCTCTTTCATCGCCAGAATGCCGGTTCGTAGAGCGGCGGCACTCGACCCACGCCATCATCCTGAACGATGCGCGCAGTTCACAGGCTGCGCGCGTTTTATGTCCCCATAGGGCCGGGTGAAGTCGGGGTAATCGCGCCCCGCGCCCTCAACATAAAGCGGAACCCGGCCAGACGCGTTACACTTGGGCGCTGTGCCTGCTCTGCATCCGCCATCCGAGACCCACGAGCCTATGTCCGAAGCACAATCTCTCCGCGCCCAGTCCGACGAAAGAAACCGCGCGCTTCTCGCTGCCCGCCTCAAAGCATTGGTTTGCGTGGTGGTCTGGGGAGCTTCGTTCGTGACCACCAAGATCATCGTAGACCAGATCGATCCCGCCGTGCTGGTTCCGCTGCGTTCCTTTGGCGGCTCGGTGCTGCTGTTTGTGTTGCTCAAGCGCCGGGGCCAGTGGACCGGCGTCGTGCGCGACCGGCGGCTGCTGGCGCAGTTGGCCGCCCTGGGATTCGTGGGCGTGGCGCTGCACCTGACGATCCAGGTAGTGGGGCTGAGCCTGACCACCGCCAGCAATACCGGCTGGATCGTCTCGATGTCGCCGGTGTTCATCACGCTGCTGGCCTGGCAGTTCCTCGGCGAGAAGCTGGGACGGCTCCAGGTGATTGGCTTCGTGGTGGCGTTGAGCGGTGCGCTGCTCATTGTCATCGCTCGCACCGGCAGCCTGGACGTGTTCGGTTTGCCAAGCACCGGCGGCGATGCGCTCGTGTTTGCCAGCGCCATCACCTGGGCGATCTTCTCGGTGCTCAGTAAACAGGTGATCGGTCGGCGCTCTCCGGCGGCGCTGATGCTGCACGTCATGGCAATCGGCTTTTTGATGACGCTGCCGCTGTTTGTGCTGCGCCAGGGCTGGCAGGCTTTTGGTCAGCTTAACCTGGAAGGCTGGCTGGCGCTGGCATTCACGGTGGTTTTTGTCGCGGCGGTGGGCTACCTGTTCTGGTACGATGCCCTGTCGGTGCTCGATGCTTCGCAGGTGGGCGTGTTTCTCTATATCGAGCCGCTGGTGACGGTGGTGCTTTCGGCGCTGGTGCTGGATGAGCCGCTGCGACCCCTGGCGCTGTTGGGCGGAGCCGCGATTCTCTGCGGCGTCTGGCTGGTGTCATTCCGGAAGGTGTCTGCATCATGAATATCTACTTCGCCGCATCCATTCGTGCCGGGCGCGAACTCCAGCCGCTTTATGCCGAGATCGTGGCCTATCTCCGGCGGGAAGGGCACACTGTGCTGACCGAACACATCGCTGCCAGCACGGTGCTCGACGACGAGCAGGACCTCACCGAAGAGGCGATCTACGCCCAGGATACCGCGTGGCTCGATGTGTGTGACGCGGTGATCGCTGAGGTCACGGTGCCATCGCTGGGCGTGGGCTACGAGATCGGGTACGCGCTGCACCAGGCGCACAAGCCGGTGCTCTGCCTGTGTCGGCGCGGAGTGAACCTCTCCGCAATGCTGTTGGGCAACCCCGATCCGCGCCTGCGGGTGGTGTTCTATGACGACCTGGCGGAGGTCTGCCGCGCGCTGGATGCGTTCGTGACCTGACTCTCACCTGGGTAGGGGCAGCCCGCGACGTGCGGTCTTGTTCAACGGTTGATTCAGCAATACGCGTTCACATGCTGGTATGAAGGGAGGCATCCTATGCCGGGAGCCAAGGCTTTTCCCGCGCTTGAAGGCCAGGAATTCATGAGCCTGACTACTTTTCGCAAGAATGGGCAGGCGGTCTCGACGCCCGTCTGGTTCGCCGAAGATGCGGGCCGCCTGGTGGTGTATACCAGTCCCACATCGGGCAAAGTGAAGCGTATCCGCAGCAATGCGGCGGTGACGGTCGCGCCGTGCACCTTCAACGGCAAGGTGACCGGCCCGGCGGCGAATGCCAGGGCGATCATCCTGCCGCCGGAGAAGCACGCCGAGGCCGACCGGCTGCTCACCCGGAAATATGGTTGGAAAAAGCGCCTGTTCGAAGGGATGGCCCGGCTTCGTCGTGCTGAGCACCGGCAAGCCGCCTACCTGGAAATCACTCCGGAATAACGGGCTTTCTCGCCCCCAACAACGCAGGCCCGTCATGATGGCGGGCCTGCGTGTCTTCCGTCATGTGTGGAAGCTGCTAGCTGCCGGTGATCGTCAGCACCGGGAAGGCGCGCTGCATGATGGCATTCGCCCATGTCCGGTACATCAGTCCGCCGGTGATGAACTGGTTCGTCTGCGGGTCGGTGCGGTTTTCGGGCAGGGGGTAGCGCACTTCGACCAGCGCAACCGCGTTCCCGGCGGAGTCGCTCTCAACCACCGAGGCAGTTAGCTCTGCCCCAAAGCGTTCGACCAGCACATCGCCCGGCGCGCGCGGCTGGCCAAAGGTGCGGATGCGTGTTGCTACCTCGTCAGCGGCGGCCTGCGCCTGGGCTGCGTCCGCATAGACCAGCCCGATCAGGTGCACCTGGTCGCTGCCTTCCTGGCGGTCTGCCAGCGCCGCCAGCGTATAGGGGGCCAATGGACCATACCCCGCTGTGATTGCCTCATCCAGGCCGGGCACAGCGCCGATATCTTCCGGCAGGAAGAACAGCGCCTGGATCAGCAGACCGTCCGGCGCGGTGATCGCTTCGGCCAGCGCGCGGTAGTCGGCATTGTCCGCCAGCGACTCCTGCTCATCCTGGGCGGCGGCGATGATGGCTTCGGTCATCGCCCAGTAGCGAGAATTCGCCAGGTGACCGGGCAGCACCGCAATTCGCGCGGCTGAACCAAGATTTCCGCCAAATGGATCGGCGATCTCGCGGGCCGTCATGTCGATCTGGGCGTCCTCCAAGCGGTGCCAGACCGGTACACCGCCGCGCTCGGCCTGCTCGAAGCCGCGCGCGCTCAATGCCGCCGCGATGGCATCTGGGTCGAAGGTGCCGGCCAGAATCAGGGCGGTCTGGGGTGGTGAGCCATATTCGAGGCTGCGATTGACATCGGCGAACCAGCCAAAGCCGACAACGTCCGGCATTTGCGCGGCTGTTGCGAAGACGCTGGTGAGCGCTTCTGGTCCCGCTACAAGACGCGCCATCATCGCGCCCAGCGGGACCGCCTTCGCCAGGGCGGCAGGGTCAGCGGTCTGACGCAGTTCGTCGATGCCCTCGGACATATACAGCGCCTGAAAATCGACATACCGCACGGTCGCCCATCCCCCGCCAGTCTCAAGAGAATCGGGCACCAGTGCCAAGTCGGCCAGCAAAGGGGCCGTTTGGGGAGAGTCGCCCTGCCCGGTAACCGGGATAGCGGTCACCAGCAGCACACCCACCAGCATGATCGTCAGCCAGACTCGCTTATTCACCGGAAGCTCCTTTTTCCATCATGGAAGATACGTATAACACCGGTTGATCACTCAGCCAATAGAGGGAACCAGCCAGTAACCGCTGCTGTCCCCTTCCGCCGTCCAGCCGACCAACCCACCATAATTATCCACCTGCCACCAGTACATGCCGTTGGCGCATTCCGGCCCCGCCAGCACGACAAAATCCTCGGCGGGCTGAAGCTGGCCGATCACCTCGCCGGTAGCGGGGGTGCTGCGCACGTTGTTCGGAGTCGTGTTCGGATCAACGGAGCCGGTGCCGCCCACCGACAGGCGAGGCGGCAGTGCGCTGCCACAGGCGGCGGGCTGTGCGACTCGCCACGCGGTTGGCCCCCAGAACAACGTGGCGAACCTGTCTTTGTCCTCAAGCATCGGCCCATCGATCACCTGCATGGTGGGCGAGAGGAACGAGAGCTGCCCCTCGCTGGTCACCTGGGCCAGGGTCTGGCCATCCAGCCCTAGCGTCACGCGCCTGATAGCCGACACCCGGTTCTGCGCCTCGATCCGCTGTCCATCGGGATAGGTGATGGCCCACGAGTAAAAATCGGGCCAGGCGGCGTCCTGGTAATAGGTGAAGGTGATCGCCGCCGAATTGGGCGCGCGCGGGTTATAGAGTTCGGGCACGGCTAGCGCGCGGTGAACCGTCCCGGTCAGCGGGTCGATCAATGCCCAATCCCCCGCGGGGGCATACTGTACCGCGATCTCGGCCTTTCCGCTGGCATCGACCCAGAAGAAGTCCATCGCGATGCGACTCTCACTGTCGCCAACGCGCGCGGACGAGATCAGGCTGCCATCCTGGGCGCTGTAGACTCTCACCGTGGTGAAAAACGTGGTGGTGCTGGGTTCAAATTCGGCGCTGGCGAAAGCAATGCCAGCCTCGCCCCACATTGGCTCAACCGGCATAGGGATTCCGGCCTGCTCCGGCAGATGACTCGCCAGCACCAGGGATTGACCCTGGGCAAGGTCGTAAACGACCAGCCGGTTCGATTCGGGTGCCAGCGAGGGATAGTGCAGCTCGCCCCAGACCAGCCGCGAGCCATCGGGCGACCAGGCGGGCACGGAGCGCATCAACGCGCTGTCGGGCACGCCGTCCACAAAAAACGATGAGCCTTCTGGCTGGGTGGTGATCATGGTGATCTGCCGGGTGGCCAGGTCCAGCACGTAAATATCGGCGGGCAGCGGGCCGCCGCCGATTCCGCCGGACCGCTCAACGGCTTCGATCGTCATCGGCGACCAGGCCATATAAGCGATTCGCGTCCCTTCCGGCGAGAGCGCCGCCTGCAGGATATGCCCGTTTTGGGTGAGATTGGTCAGCGCTGCCCCATCGAAGGCCCACAAGTCCAGTTGTGTCAGCAGAATCAGGGGCGAGGGTTCCTGGGCAGTGACGGCGGCAGGCAAGACGGGCAGCCCTGCCAGCAGCGCAGTCAACAGCGCAGTCAACAGTGCGAACAGGGCGAGTTTGAGCTTCATCAATCCGAGCCTCCCTTTGGGTGACCCCTGCCAGGGGCCACGATGAGCCTGACGAGTCACAGGCCGGGAGTCGCCCGACCCTACTCGTAAGCATACACCAATTGGAGGATCGGGGATGGACAGGATTGGATCAGGGGTGAGGAAACGATCCGGTCACCGCCAGGGCCGCCGGGTAGAGGCTATTGCAGCGCCAACTGCCGGGCGCGCTCGGCGATCTTGCGGATCAGGCCGGAAAAGATCAGCCCGTGAATGGGATATAACCCGTACCAGTAGAGCAGGCCGAACAGCCCTTTGGGCGCAAAAAAGGCGGTTTGCGTGAGTCGGGACTGGTTGGCGTTGATCGGCTCTACCACGAACTGGAGCCACGCCAAACCGGGAACTTTCATCTCGGCGCGCAGCCGCAGCAGGCGATTCTCTTCCACCGCTTCCACGCGCCAGAAATCCACCGCGTCACCGATGCGCACCTCGTCGGGGTGGCGTCTGCCGCGCCGGAAGCCTACCCCGCCCAAAAGGCGATCCACGATGCCGCGCAGCCGCCACGCCCAGTTGAAATAGCGCCAACCGCGCTCGCCGCCCAGCCCCGAAAATACGCGGAACACCAGCCCGGACGGTACGCTGATCACTCGCTGGCGCTGCTCAATGATCATGCCTTCCTGGGTGGTGAGCAGGACCGGTTCACGCCCCGGCAGGCTGCTGACCAGAGGATCGCTCCACGAGGTCTCGACGGCGCTGGCTTGCAGGTTTTCTAGCGCCACAGCAACCGCCGATTCGTAGTCCATCGGCTCAATATCGGGGAATATCTGGGCGGCGGTTGTGTCGCGCACAATAAGCTCGTTGCGCAGCCCTTCGATCAATGGGCGGGCAATATCGCTGGGGATTGGGGTCATCCAGTGCACCCAGTACGATGACAGGCGCGGGGTCAGCACAGGCACCGGGATCAGCCAGCGCCGCAGCCTGCGCACGCGGGCATAGCCGGTCATCATCTGCCCATACGTCACCACGTCTGCCCCGCCGATCTCGATGATTTTGCCCATACTGGCCGGGGTTTGCAGAGCTGCGACCAGATAATCCAACGTATCGCGCACGCTGATCGGTTGGGTGCGGGTGAAGACCCAGCGCGGGCAGCTCATCACCGCGATGCGCTCAGTCAGGTAGCGGATCATCTCAAACGAGATACTGCCCGATCCCACGATAATCCCCGCCCGGAATTCGGTCACCGGCACGCCTGCTTCGCGCAGGGCTTCGCCCGTCTGCTGGCGCGATTTCAGATGTTGCGAGAGATCGCTGGAGGGGTCGCCCAGGCCGCCCAGGTAGATGATATGGTGTACGCCGTGCTTGCGGGCCGCAGCCCCAAAGTTGCGCGCGGCGACGAGATCTCGCTGGTGAAAATCGGGGTTGCCGCGCATACTGTGGATCAGGTAGTAGGCGGCATACACGCCTGTCAGCGCCCCGTCAAGCGTTTGCGGATCGAGCACATTTCCCTTGCATACCTCCACCTGGTTCAGCCAGGCGCGGCCCTGCAGCCGTGCCGGATCGCGCACCAGGACGCGTACACGGTAGCCCGCCGCCAGCAGACTGGGAACCAGCCGCCCGCCGATATAGCCGGTGACTCCGGTGACCAGGATCAAACGTGTGCCGGGATCGGTGTGCTCGATCATAACCCGCTTCTTTCCCCCAACGTAGACCTATGCCAATACACGGTTGGCCTGCTCACAGCCTAGTTGGGCTGGAGTGTGCCAAAGAAGACCTGCCAGGCTAGCAGCGACTTGGCGACCAGCGACAGCACGATGTAGACCTTCTCGCCGTAAAGATAATCCTGCCAGCGCCCGACCTTCTTGTATTGAAGGACCATGTTGATGGCAAAGACATTGAAGAACAGGAACAGCGAAACGTAGATCGCATAGACAAAGTTGGGCACCTGCTCGCCGCTGGTGACTGAGCCGATGAAGTAGATGAATATCGCGATCCACGGCACGATTCCGGCGATGGACCCAAAGATGAAGGCCGTCCAGTCAGTCTTCTGGGTGGTCTGGTTGTGCAGTTCCATCATCCAGCCGAAGAGGATCATTATGGCGTTCAGCGCGAAGATCAGGATCAGAGTCGCGATGTCGTACATGCCGAACAGCATGGCAATCGCCACGATCATCACCGAAGAGCTGAAGGAATACTCAATCCAACGCGCGTAGTTGATGCCCTTGCTCAGGTTGCGCGTGTACCAGCCATAGATGCCGGGTGTCGAGATCAGGAAATGGGCCAGGGCGGACATAAACAGGAACGCGACGATCAGCCATGCCAGCGGAAGCTCGAACGCGGTTTCCACGTTGGATACCAGCTTTTCGGTGGCCTCGTCAAACTCCAGAAACGACGTGGTGACAGGCAGCTTGAAGCCGAAATCGGCGATAGCCAGCATCGCCACGCCCTGGATCAGGTGGAAGAACCCCATAAACAGATTGAAGCGGCGCAGATTTTTGAATCGGGTATCACTGGATGCAGTCATGCGCATGTCTTCCTTTCAACTTCTGAGATCACATGATCTCAGCTTCTCCAATCACAAGTTCAGGTCATCGTTGGTGCCTGCCCGGTAGTGAGCCAGAATGGCAGCGGCCACGGCTTCGGGTGATTTCGCGTCAGACGGTTTTTTAAAGGGGGCGCTGGCCCAAAACGGCGTGTCTACTGCACCGGGGCGCACAACGCTGAACCTGTGCCGCCGGTTTTCCTTGCGCAGTACGCTTACCATCGTCTCCAACCCCGCCTTGGCGACGGCGTAGGAAGCCATCTTGGGCAGGGTCACATGATCGACATAGGCACCCAGGAACATCATGTGCCCCCCTTCGCGAAGCAGGTACAGGCTTTTTCCGGCTACCAGAAATGCCCCGGTGAGATTAGCCTGAATCACGGCGGACCAGTCGTCCAGGCTGGCGTTTTTGAGCAGCTCCGGGCGCAGGTTCCCCGCCGCATACACCACCAGGTCCATCCCGTCGCTATCTTGTGCTGCCAGAAGCTGCACCTCGCTGATGGTGGCGGGCTGCATCGCGTCGAATGAGTAGCTGAAATCTGCCTGGGGCGGGATGCGCGATGTGTCGCGCGCGGCGGCATAGACTCGCCAGCCATTCTGCTTCAGCGTGCGGACCAGGGCCTGCCCGATTCCGCCCGATGCCCCCCAAATGAGCGCACTCGTCATAGATTCCTCACCGAATGAGTTGTCACCACACAGGGTGAACCACCAGCGATGATCGAGGTTATAGTGAGGCGGGCTTAAAATTCGCTGAAATCGAAGTAAAGAACGAATGAGTAGATCGCAGAGCGTGTGGAGTTAGCTGCCTATCTGCGAGGGGGGCATGACCGGCAGTGTGAAATAGAACCGGCTCCCCTGGCCCCACGTGCTCTCAACACCGATCTGCCCGCCGCTGATCTCGACAATGCGCTTGCAAATCGCCAGCCCCAGGCCGGTGCTGTGTTCCCCAGCCGTTGCGCGGGTGCTGGTGCGCTGGAAGGCCAGGAACACTTTGTTCAGTTCATCGGGCTTGATGCCCTGGCCCTGGTCGATGACGGCGATCTCGATGTAGTGGGGGTCGGCTTTGGTGATTCGGATGGTGACCTGGGTATCGCGGTGCGAAAACTTGATCGCGTTGCTCAACAGGTTGTCCATCACCTGCTGGATGCGGTGCGGATCAAACATCACCGGCGGCAGGTCAGCTTCCAGGTCCAGCCGGAGCGCGATGTTTTTCCTGTCGGCCAGGTGACGGTTGCGCTGCGCGATGCGCTGCGCGTATTCGTAAAGGTTCACTTCGACCGGGAACAGGCGCAGATTGCCGGACTCGATCTCCGAGACGTTCAGCAGGTTGTTGAGCATTTCCAGCATATCGTTAATCGACTCGGCAATCATCCCCAACAGTTCGGCCCGCTCTTCGGCGGGCATATCCGGGTGGCGGGTGAGCAGGCTCGAAAAGCCCTGGATGACGCTCAGCGGGCTGCGCAGGTCGTGCGCGGCCATGCCCATGAACTCGTTCTTTCGCGCGTTGAGGGCGGCCAGTTCCGCCTTTTGCCGGGCCAGTTCGCGCTGAAGATTGGTGATCTCCCGGTTGACGGTCATGATCTCGTGGTTGACCCGTTCCAGTTCTTCGATGTCGTACTCGGCTACCACCAGCAGCGAGTCCTCGCGCCGGTAGACCGAGCCGCGTACCGAACGGTGAGGAGTCGATGCGCCGCCAAAGGTGAGCCATCCCTGGTAAACAGCCTCTTCAACCGCCGGATGCGCCCACAGCGTCTCGAAGGTGGGCACCCGGAAGCACTCCGCCGCCGGCTCATCGTGTTGTGCGCCCAGCAAGCGCCGCATCCCCGCATTTGCGTAGAGCGCGTGCCCCGCCGCATCGAATACGCCGACGGCCAGGGCGATCCCCTGCTCGATGAGGGCCATCAGCGGCGATAGCCAGGGGGCCAGCGACGAGGGAATGACTTCGGGCATGATTAACTCCAGTTCGACGATCCCACCAGTTCATCCACAGCCTGTGCGCCATCGGGCCGCCACAGGTCGGCCTTGGTCGTTCGCCACAGCCCATCCACCAGGTTGAACGCCAGCCCGCCCACCATGATCACGGGCCGGTAACTGGTGAAATCGGCACGGACGCGCTCAATGGCGGCTTTCACTCCCTCGACATGATTCTCGGTGGTGGCGGGCAGGCCGATCACACCCGGCCTGTGCTGCTGGATCATTTCTATCAGGCAGTCGGGCGATGTATTCGTGCCCAGAAAGCGGGTATTGTAGCCCGCCATTTGCAGAAAATCCGCCAGCATTCGCGGCCCGATTTCGTGGAAGTTATCCTCCAGGCAGGCGACGATAGCGCGCTGTTCCAGGTTGGCGGGCAGTTCTACCCGCGCATAAATGGTGGACAGCACCGACTGCGTGATCGCTGTTGCGAGATATTCCTGGGGGATGGATACCTGGCCGGTCTCCCACAGTCGCCCGACTTCGTACAGGCTGGGCTGGATGATCCGCAGGTACACATCACGAATGGTATAGCCGCGCGCCATGGCATCGAATACCAGCTTCTCGGCCTCAATGCGGTTGCCTTTCAGGATGCTGGTGGTGAACGCTCGAACGATGGCTTCCGGTTCGGCGGGCTGCGCCGCAGACGGAGGGGTGTATCCCACCTGTGCCAGCAGCCATTCCAGGGCAGGGTCGAGGGCGGGCTTGGCGGCCAGCCAGACCGGGTCACCAAGCTGCTTACGGATCATCTGGCCCAGGACCTCGATCATCACCCGCACGGCCTCATAGCCCCCGGCGCTGGGATCGGTGGACTGGATGTGGCGGCTGAAGGTGGCGGGATCGGCGCTGGTGAAGGCTGAAGCCAATGCCGAAGCGTGCTGTTCGAGGGCGGCTCGCAAGGCTGCGGCGTCCGTGGGCGTCGGGAACTGGCCAGGAGTCATCGCGATGACCTGGGCCGCTGCGGCCTCCGAGAGTGTTGGAAGCGCCTGCTCAAGCTGCTGCCTGGCAGCCGATAGGGCGGCGGGGCGATTTTCGGGATCGTTGGCTGTCATGGTGCTCTTTTCGTTATGCTCATGGGCTGCTGAGATGTGGGGCGTGCTGCCGGTGATCCCAGGCCCTGGTTGATAATGCCCTGGTCCGCCCTCGTTTGTAAAGGGGCGGGCCAGGTAGTTTGACAAGACCTACCCCAGCGATTGGAGCAGCGCGCGCACAGGCGCGGCCAGCTCATCTGGCAGGGCGCTGAGATCGGGCATCCGGTCGCCGGAGAGGATGCGGTTCAGCACGCGGCCCAACGCGCGAACCTCACCGGGCGCGTTGGCGTCGTTGGCCATCTGGTGAGTGACCATGTGCACGATCTCGCTGAGGCCGGGCGGTGCTCCCGCCGAGCAGGCCAGCTTGACCATGTTCAGCAGTTGATCCAGCGAAAGTCCCTGCTGATCGGCTGTCTGCGATCCATCGCTGCCCGGTGTGCCAACATCCGGCGCGGCGACATCTGGTCCACCAACAACCACGCCCAGCGCGCGCAGGACATCCCCCGCCACGATGGTGTCGGTCGCATCCAACCCGGTCAGCAGGTTCGCCGCATCGCGCTCTCCGCCGATGATGCGGCGCAGCACGCCGATTAACGCGCGCCAGTCATCCATCTGGCCCAGTTCGTTCAAGAAGGGGGTCAGCGCCTGGGCAGCCTGGATATTTCCCTGGCTGGCGGCTACGACCGCCGGGATCACGTCTTTCCATTGTTCGCGCACGCGGGCCACCGGGTCGCCATTCGAGGGGGGCGCGGAGGGTGCGGCGGGCGCGGGCTGCGAGGGTGTTCCGCCGCCTTCTAGCCGCGCGAGAATGGCGGTGATGATGGCGGTATCCTGGATGTCTAGCCCGGCGGTCAATGCGTCCCGGTTGCGCTCACCGGCCCAGATGCGGCGGATGGGTCCGGCAATCTGCCAGCCATTTTGAACCATGCTGTCGAGCACCGGGTTGATCTGGGTTTTGGCCATCTCATCGCCCGCGCATCCTGCGACAACTCCGGCAATCAACGGCTCGAAGTTTTCCAGAAGCTCGGCAATTCGTGGGTCTGGCGTGGCCTCGGCGAGTGCCATGCACTCAGCGATGATCGGCGGCACGGCCACCCCCAGCCGGTGCAGCATGGCCAGCACAATGGCGCGGTCCTGGTAGTCCAGGTCGGCAGTCAGCGCTTCGGGGTTGCGTTCACCGGCCCAGATGCGGCGGATGGGATCGGAAATCATCCAGTGATTCTGCTGGAACGATTCGAACTGGGCTTTGATCTGTTCCCTGGCGGATTCATTACCTTCGCACGCCGCGACGACTCCGGCAATCGGGCCTCGGAACTGCGACAGCAGGCGAGTGACGTCGCGCCGCGTGCCCGCGAAGCCGTCCTGGGCAGAATACGCCCTGCGTCGCCAGGCGGCCATTTCTTCGGTACGCCCCTGCCGCCGGGCGATCTCCGCCATCAGGCCGTAATTTTTCCAGGGTTCTACCGAAAGGTCCTGTTTTTCGACAATCGCGACTGCGCGCTCGGCATAGCGCCGGGCATCGTCGAGCTGGTCGCGCTCCAGGTAGAACAGGGCGAGGTTTTGCAGCGTGGTATCATCTTGGGGGGCCACCACGTCTTTGATTTCCTGCGCGCGCAGGTACCACCGTTCCGCGTCTTCCGGTCGCCCTGCGCCCATGGCGGCGCTGGCAAGCTGGTTCGCCGTCCTGGCAACGCCGGGCAGGTCGTTCTGCGCCTCTTTGATCTGCAGGCTGATGCGGTAGCATCGCTCGGCCTCTTCCCAGTTCTTTTCGGCCTCGGCCAGCATTCCCAACTGGTGCCACGAGACCGCTTCCATCGTCGGCTCGCCCAACGTCTGGAAGGTGTTCAGTGCTTCGGTATAACGTCGGCGTGCTTCTTCCAGGTCGTTCTGTTCCATCGCCAGCGTGCCCAACTGGCCCAGATCAACACCCATGCCCCGCAGGTCGCTCAATTCCTGATCGATGGCCAGCGCTTTCTGATATTCCTCCCTTGCTTCGTCGTACTGGCCAAACAACCGGTACAGGTCGGCGAGTTCGGTGTGAACCATGCCCACCATCTTTCGGGCATCCGGGCTTTGCTGGCTCACCTGCTCGAAGAGGCCAAGCGCCCGCTGCAAAAGCGGCAGCGCTTCGGAGGGCCTCCCCTGGCTCTTGATGCAGCGACTCAGCCGCGTGAGGGTGGAGGCCAGGTCGTAGTCAATATCGTAGGCCGCTCCCGCCTCGATGCGCGCCAGCAAGCTGCGGCACATCTGCTCCGCCTCCAGGCCCCGCCCCTGTTGCAAAAGCGCATCGATGGCCTGGCTCTGCCGCAGATATTCGGCGCGAGTCAGCCTGCCATCGCCGGAGACCGACAGGCGATCGATCTGCGCGCGAATTAAGTCGCGTTCTCGCCGCCGACCAAAATAGTTCAGGAACTTATTGATGCTGTCGGCAAAGTCAACGGCGGAGAAGGGGTCTTCCTCGCCGGCCTCGACCGCGCGCACGGCCAGGTCGAAGCCGTGACGCAGGTTGGGCATATCGCGGGCCGCGATGGCGCGAGCCTGGTAGGGATTCTGGGTGTCGGTTTTATACAGGTAGTTGGCGACGGCGTAGTAACGCCGCCAGTAGCGGTTTTGCAGGACCGTGCGCCGGTCGTCGGGCAGCAGTTTCTCCAGGTAGGGCAGCAGGGTGGGATGGAATTTCAGGAAGGGGGGTTCCACTCCCGGAATGCGCTCCACCTGGAGCAGTGCGGCGGATTCCAGTTCGGCGCGCGCACTCTGCCACACTTCCGGGTCGATCTCGGTGATCACCAACATGTCATCTTCGAAGCACACACCCTGGAAGACTCCCAGCGCGGGCAGGGCGAGCCGGGTCTCATCGCCCAGGCGGCGCAGCGAAAATTCCAGCGAGACGAGCAGGCTTTCGTTGCGCTCTTTGGCCTGTCCGCTGGTGAAGCCGGGCAGCAGGTTCTCGAAATCGCGGATCAACTCTGCCGGGGAATGGTTGCGCAGGTGGGGCAGCACCAGGTACAGCGAAAGGGCGTGCCCTCCCAGGTGGTCCATCAGGCTGACCAGGCCCAGCCGCGGGATGGCCGCCCGGTCAATGCCCAGGTTGTCGAGGATGTCGGCGGCCAGTTCAAGAGCATCCGGCATCGACAGCCCTTCCAGCGCCAGGTGCGCGCAGCCTTTGGAGGGCGTGAACCGTGCATCATTGAAGGTCGTGTCGCGCGTGGTGATCAGCACACGGCTGCCCCATGTGCCGGTTTTGCCGGTCTTTGTGCCGATTCCGGCCTGCGCCCACAGCCACACCGCGTCCAACACCGCCCTCAATTCGTCTGGTGGCATGAGCGGCTCGCGGCCCAGCACCGACTCGAAGTTGTCGAGGATGACCAGGGCAGGGGTCTGGCGCAGCAGGGCGGCGATGCGCTGCACGGGATCGCCGTCGCCGAGCACAAAATCGGGGTCGCCGCTGACAGCCTGCCCCACCCACGAGCACAACTGCTGCAAAGAGCCGCCGTGCTCAAACGAGACAAAGGCCGCGCCGCCGGGGAAGCGCCCCATGCGGTAGAACCAGCGCCCGGCTTCGGCGGCCAGCGCCGTTTTGCCCAGCCCCCCAAAGCCATGCACCACCACAACCGCGTGATCGGCCAGCTCGCGCTCCAGCGTGAGCAGTTCGCGGGCGCGGCCATGGAACCCGTGCAGCGGCTCGGCAGGCAATGCGCCGGGGAACGCGGGATCGGTCAGCGCGCGCGGCAAGGACTTCGGCTGCACCACGGTGGCAGCGTCCGCTTTGGGGAATACGACCGGGTCCTGAGCCTGCTGGTAAAGCGCGGGCAGGAACCAGTCCTGAAGCTCGACGTGTTGCTCGACAAGCTGGCCGCTGGCATCGTGGCGGGTCAGGCTGTGACGCCTGGTATCGGCCATCAGCGCGCGCCGCCCCCGGTCCACCGCGCGACCCACCGGCAGGCCATCGGCCAGGCTGCCGTAGAAGGCTTCCACGAACATACGCGCGGCTACTACCAGCACCGAGTAGTTCATTGCCAGCACGCTGCCTGCCCCCGCACGGACCAACCGTGCGGCGACGCTGGCGTAGGGGTTAGTCTCTTCCTGTGCACCGCTCTGACAGGCGTTCAGCACGATCAGCGGCACCCCGCAATTGTTTAGCAGGGTGCCCAGCCGGTTGGAATCGACCCGCGCCATCTGGTGATTCTCATCCTCGAACAGCAGGTAGCCCAGTCCGAGTTGGGAATCGTAGACGCCGTGCCCATCGAAGTGGACGACGTGCACGGGCGGGGCGGTTTCGTCGTCCAGGCGGTCGCTCAGCGCCTTGAGTGTAGGCGGATAGAGAAACTCTGTCGTCACCCGGTCGCCCAATGCATCGAGCGCATTCAGCAGCGGCAGCGAAACCTCGCGGGGGGAAATGAAACCTGCCCCATCGGGGCGCGCAACGACCACCAGGATACGCACCGGCAGCTCGAAGGAACGCTGGGCCGCAGCGGTGACTTCTTCGCGCAGCCGCCGCCGCACGCTGATCCGGCGAGAGAACAGGTGCCCGCCGGAATCCGCCAGAAGCTCCCAGGGCAGCCGCAGCACGCGCGGATCGGTGGCGTCGATGGTGACCAGCTTGTTCTGATCGATGGCGTCGCTGAACTGCTGCCACAGCCGCGCCGCGGCGGTTTGTTCTATGACGCTGTTTAGCAGCACGCGCCCCCATTCCTCGAACCGTGTCTCGATGCGCCGGGCGCGGTCGTAATCCGGCCCGGTAGGCCAGGTCGAAAAAACCTCCAGGTACCAGCGCAGGTCGGCCAGTTCGTCATCGCCAATGGGGGGCGTGAAGTCTACCGGGTCAGTCCGGGCGCCCGAATCGGGACGGAACAACGACACCCGAATCGGGGATTCGGGATCGGTCTCGGTGGAAGTGAACAGAACGGACAGTTCGAGCATCGCGGACTCCTTTGGGCTGGGGCAGCGCGGCAGTGGGTGGCAGAGTGTGAGCATCGAGCCGCTTGACAGCCCGATCTTAACAGATTATACCTCAGTACTGGTGTCGCGCCGTGTAAGGATCAAAACTCGCCGCCTCAGCACTCGATCCCGGACCTGCGCGAGGCTCATGCCTCGCCGATGGCATCGGGTTTCGCTGCGCTCATCCTGCCTCACGACTGGACCCGATCGCTATGTTGTCAAAATCGTGAAAAAAACAGTTGACGGATCGCGCATTTGATGGACAATAACGCTTCGTGGCATTGGTCCACTTCTGTTCACTGAGTTGTAGAAAACGAGATGAACGACGACTACCCCTTACCTAGTCCTGGACAGGTGATCCAGAGATTGGGTTCTTACAATCTAATCGTCCGCATCCCCCGGATGTCCGGGCTTTCGACGTAATTACGTCGATCTAGTCTTCCCCGCGACCTCCGAGGGCCAGGAACGTGCATCGGAGGTCCGTATGGCATTTCCCATTCAGGACAGTGTGCCGCCGTATGAGGCGCGCGTGCCAATCGCCCCTGGACCATCTCCCCAAATGGGTGATCGGGAGGCGACGGGCATATGCTGACTTTCTTCTCCGGCATATTCAAAATTCAGCAGCCGACTCAGCGGTCCTTTGGCTGGGCGGATGTGGCGGTGATCGCACTGGTGGCGATCGCGCTCTACGTTGGGGTGCAGCTGGCTATCAGTACCCCAGAACAGATCGAGGGGCCGGAAATCTCATTAGCCCCTGAATTGCTGCCTCATTATGCGATCCGGTCGGTAGGGCGCATGGCAGCCGCATACGTGCTGTCCATCGCGTTTGCGCTGATCTACGGGCGGGTGGCGGCCTATCACCACTGGGCCGAGCGTGTGATGATGCCCCTGCTGGACGTGCTGCAAAGGGTGCCGATCCTCTCGTTCCTGCCGGTGGTGCTGCTTAGCCTGAGCGCCATTTTGCCCCAGCGAATTGCTGCCGAAGCCGCGTCCATCGTGCTGATTTTCACCAGGCAGGCGTGGAACCTGGTCTTTGTGTGGTACCAATCGCTCACGACTATCCCGAATGAACTCGACGAAGCCTCGACGACTTTCCGCTTCAGCACATGGATGCGCTTCCGCACGCTGGAACTGCCATTCGCGGCGATTGGCCTGCTGTGGAACAGCATGATGAGTTGGTCTGGCGGGTGGTTTTTCATGATGGCCGCCGAGATTTTCACGGTGGGCGAGAAGGATTTCCGCCTGGCGGGGTTGGGTGCATATTTATACGAAGCGGCCAGCCAGGAAGATTACCGCGCAATTGCATGGGGTATCGGGATGCTGATCCTGGTCATCGTGCTGCTGGATCAACTGGTGTGGCGGCCTCTGCTGGCCTGGGCCGACCGTTTTAAGCTCGAAATGACCGAGGGCGATAACCCGCCCACCTCGTGGTTCTACGACCTGCTGCGAGCGGCGCACATTACCGCCTTGCTCGACCGGCGAGTCCGTCAGCCTGCGATTCGAGCTTTGGATGCGCTGTTTGTTCGCCCGCGCCCGACCATTATGCCGCGCAATGGCGCTAAAGGCGAACAGCGAATGACCTGGATCAGCTATCTGCTTATGGCAGCTTTGGGTGCGGTGATCGTCTACGGATTGGTCCGCACCGGGCAAATGTTGGTCGATGTTCCGCTCGCGCAGTGGGGCGATGTGGGGATGGGCGTGTTGATGACCCTGCTTCGGGTCATGATTGCACTGACCATTGCCCTGGCCTGGACAATCCCGGTGGGCGTGTTGATCGGAACTAATCCTCGTATCGCGGCGGTGCTTCAGCCGGTGGTCCAGATCACGGCGTCGATCCCTGCGACAGCGCTGTTCCCGGTGCTGCTGTTGGTGGTGCTGCAACTGCCCGCCGGCTTGAATATCGCGGCGGTGGTGCTGATGTTGATGGGCACGCAGTGGTACCTGCTGTTCAATATCATCGCCGGTGCGGCTGCCATCCCCCAGGACCTGAAGTTCACCAGCACGCTGCTGGGGCTGAATCGCCGCGAGCGCTGGCGCACCCTGTTTTTGCCCGCCTTGTTTCCCTACATCATCACCGGGGCGATCACGGCCAGCGGCGGCGCGTGGAATGCCAGCATCGTCGCGGAGTATTTTCAGTTGGGAGGCAAAACTCACCAGGTGACCGGTATCGGCGCGTTGATCGCCGACGCCACTGCCGCGGGCGATTTTCACTTGCTGTTGGCTGCCACCCTGAGCATGATCCTGACTGTTGTGTTGATTAACCGCCTGTTCTGGCGTCGGCTGTACCGCCGGGCCGAAGAGCAGTTTCGTATGGAGTAGACCATGAACGGACACTTGCTGGAACTCAAGGACATCACGCAGAAGTATGGGCGCGGCGAGCGTCGTTTCACGGCGGTGGAGAGCGTGAGCCTGACGATTGATGAGGGCGAATTTGTGGCGCTGCTCGGCCCTTCGGGATGCGGCAAAAGTACGCTGCTGCGCATCATCACGGGGTTGAACCGCGCGGTCAGCGGACAGGTCCTGTACCGGGGCAAACAGCTCGAAGGCGTCAATCCGCACGCTACGATTGTTTTCCAGACCTTCGCCCTGTTCCCCTGGCTGACCGTGCAGCAGAATGTCGAGGTGGCGCTGAAGGCGCGCGGAGTCTCGCCCGAAAAGTGTGCATCTCGCTCGGTGGAACTGCTGGATATGGTGGGCCTGGACGGGTTCGAGACCGCCTTCCCACGCGAGCTTTCCGGTGGAATGCGCCAGAAAGTCGGCTTTGCACGCGCGATGGCCGTTGAGCCGGAACTGCTGTGCCTGGACGAGGCGTTCTCGGCACTTGACGTGCTCAGCGCTGAGTCGCTGCGCGGCGAACTGCTTGAGCTTTGGACCAGCGGATCGATCCCGACCAAAGCGATCCTGATGGTGACCCACAACATCGAAGAAGCGGTGCTGATGGCCGACCGGGTGGTGGTGATGGATAAACAGCCGGGGCGCGTGATCGCCGATCAGAAGATCGCCCTGCCACACCCGCGCCATCGCAAATCGCCCGAATTCCTGGATGTGCTCGACCGCGTGTACGCGCTGCTGGCTGGTCAGACCCAGCCGGAACACATCGAACTGGGAACTGCGCCAGGTGAGAGCGGTCTGACACGCGCCTTACCTGATGTCTCGGTGGGGGAACTGGCCGGGCTGTTGGAATTCCTGGATGAAATGCCCGGCGACCGGATCGATGTCTTCCGGTTGGAGCAGCAGCTTAACCTGGGGGCGACTGAAGTGCTGCGCCTGACCGAAGCAGCAGAATTGCTGGGTTTTGCGCGCATCGCTAAAGGCGACATCTTCCTGACCCCGCTTGGCGAAACCTTCGCCGAAGCCCGCATCCTGGCGCGCAAGGAAATTTTCGCCACGCGCATTAAGCGTCTGCCGATGTTTAAGTGGCTGCTCGCCATGCTCGATGCTGCCGAAAAAGGGCGACTGGACAAGGACGTCATCCGGCTGGCGCTGGAACTAGAGTTCTCGCCGGAGGATGCCGCGCACCAGGTGGAGCTGGCGATCCAGTGGGGGCGTTATGCCGAACTGCTGGCGTATGATGACAATACGGAAATGATTTTCCGCGAGACGGAAGTAGCTGCCGCTTGAAATTTCGCAGCGCTCCACCCGGTTGATCAGGTGGAGCGCTGCGGATTACCTCAACAGGGAAACCGGCGTCTAGAACTGTTCCAGAAACCGCAGATCGTTCTGCCAGAAGTAGCGGATGTCTTTGATGCCGTGCTTGAGCATGGTCATTCGCTCTGGCCCCATGCCAAAGGCAAAGCCGCTCCACTCGGTCGGATCGTAGCCGCCGTTGCGCAGCACTACCGGGTGCACCATGCCCGCCCCGGCGATCTCCAGCCAGCCGGTGTATTTGCACACCTGGCAGCCGTGCCCGCCACACAGGATGCATTCCACATCGACTTCGATGCTCGGCTCGGTGAAGGGGAAGTATGAAGCCCGGAAGCGCACGCGCTTATCCGGCCCGAACATCCGCCGCGCGAACTCGGCAATCGTGCCCTTCAGGTCCGTCATGCGGATATTGCGCCCGACCGCCAGCCCTTCGACCTGGTTGAACTGAATCTCGCTGCGAGCCGAGATTTGTTCGTAGCGGTAGCACATGCCCGGCAGGATCACGCGTACCGGCTGAGTCCCGTTCTCGCCCACCTCGTGCATAGCGCGAATCTGGCCTGGGCTGGTGTGAGTGCGCAGGATCACGCCCGGCGTGGTGGTATGGAAGGTGTCCCACATATCGCGCGCGGGATGATGCGGCGGGATGTTCAGCAGCGTGAAGTTGGTCTCGTCGTCTTCGACATCGCGGCTGCGAAACACCTGGAAGCCCATATCTGCCCAGATCGCGTAAATCTCGCGCAGGGTCTGGGTGGAGGGGTGCAGTCCGCCGGTCGCCAGGCGACGGCCCGGCAGCGTCACATCAATTTCGCCTTCTTCCAGCGAAAGCGCCAGCTCGTGCGCGCGGATCGCCTCATCGCGGGCGGCCAGGGCCGCGCCCAGCTCGTTTTTGATCGCGTTGGCTCGCTGACCAAACGCAGCGCGCTGATCGGGCGGGAGCTGGCCGGTCATGCGCAGCGCCAGCGTGACCTCGCCCTTTTTCCCCAGGTAGCGCCGTTCCCAGTCGGCCAGCGCCGGGCTGGTGGTGATGGTCTCCAACTCGCTGAGAGCCTGCCGGTAGGTGGCTTCGAGTTGTTCTAGCATGGACATCCTCTTTCCTATGAACGGTAATGATGCACCGGGCCTCAAGCATATCCGATTCCTGAAAACTATCCACAGGAAAACAAAAAATCTCGTCGCCCATCCTCACCGGATCAGGGACGAGATCGCCTCTCGCGGTACCACCCTGCTTAGCCTGCCGGGGTCGCCCGGCCTGCTCGCTTCGTTGAGGCCACCCGCGCACAGTTTGGCCTGCGGAGAGTGGCTGCCCCGTTAACGCTGGGCCTGCGGAGCGGACTACTGGCTGCCGCTGCGCGGCGCGTTCACCCGTCGGCTCAAGAGCGAACTTCGGCGCGGACTGCTCGCCGGGACTTGCAGTCTGATGATCCCGGCTCCCTGGGGGCGTGGGCGCGCGTACTTTTCTCCGTCGTCGCCTGTGCTGTATGTGATTGTGCTTCCTGATTGCCCTATCATATCACGCGCGCGGTGGCTGTCAACGCCTGCCCACAGACGCGCCCCTAGGTGTCGCGCTTCCAAACCCAGGCCGTGTGCTCGATCAGCTTCCAGGCGAGCAGCCAGGGTGTGATCAGAAAAGCTACCGGCACGATATACATGAACACAAATTCCACCGAATCGACGGCCTCTTCGGCCAGAAATGCTACCCCCCACAGGCAGATACACGGCGTGAACAGGATCAGGATCATGGTCACCAGCGCCACCGAGACCGAGGAAAACGCGCTGCGACGAAAAATCCCCATACGCACGCCCCACACTGCGCCCAGCAACACATTCCCCCACTGGCCCAGAATGATCGCCAGCACCCACAGGGTCGGTCCCACGACCGACCAGTACTTGGGCGCAGGGACATCGGTCGGCGCAAAGTAGTAGACCGTGCGCATGTGCTGATCAAGGCGCAGGAAAAAGTAGAAGGCATAGACGACCATATAGGGCATCAGCCCGATCAGCACCATCAGTTGGCGACGCTGCTGGAAAAGCACATCGAAGACGCGCGCGCGGACCACCGCCAGGTTATCGAGCGGGGTGATATATACCAGGTCGAAGTGTTCCGGGCGGAGTTGACGGTTGGTGTGGCGCGCAGCGGTCATCGCCGAGAACAGCGGCGCGAATCCCAGCAGGGTCCAACCGAACAGGTTGATGATCGAAGTCCACATGCTGACCCCGGCGCGGGTGATGGGCAGCACATCCCAGGTGGCCCAGAACATCCCCAACATCCCCAGCCCCCACGCGGCCCACAGCGTGCGCCGCAGCGTCATGCGTGCGGCGCGGTCCTCCCGTTTGATCTGGCGAATGAGCGGGTTTGAATCGGGACCCCAGCGGGTGAACCCTGTCGCATCATCCACTGCGGTGAGGAAGGTCTGGAAGCGGTGCACGGCAGCCCCTCTACTCTTTTGTCGCCTCGTCAAGTTCCTGTTCGGCGTCATCGGCGAGCGGAAGGGAGGCACGCGGCTGCTCAATTCGATGTACGGGCTGACCCTTGGCCACCAGGTAGCGGTCGAAATCGCGCACGACGATGCTGTTGGGGAAGTAGCGCCGCGCCTCGTCGATCACGTCACGCTCGCGGTTGCGCCGCGAGAGATGGGTTAGCAGCAGGGTCTGCACGCCGATCTCCGCCGCGAAGCGCGCTGCGCGCCCTGCCGTCATGTGCCCGAACTGAGTGGCCATCTCTTCATCGGCATCCAGGTAGGTCGCTTCCATCACCAGGGCGTGCGCGCCCGCCGCGACTTCGGCCAGACCATCCAGGCGGCCAATATCGCCGGTGAGCACCAGCCGCGCGCCGGGCAGGTCTTCGCCCAGCACGTCATCGGGGCGGACGATTCGCCCATCATCCAGCGTGATCGTCTCACCGCGAACCAGGCGCGATCGCACCGGGCCTACCGGCACGCCCAACGCCGTTGCCTTTTCCACCAGGAAGGGACGGCGCGGTTTTTCTTCAAAAACAAAGCCGTAACAGTCGCGGCCCCGGTGTTCAACCGGGAAAGCCGACACCTGGTAATCGGGCGCTTCGAGCAGCACGCCCGGCTTGAGATCGATCAGCTCGATGGGCATCGGGGGGCGCGCGCCGCGCAGCACCACGCCGTAGAGCAGGTCTTGCACGCGGTCCAGCGCAAACTTGCCTCCCCAGATTTCAAGGCGCTCGATACTTTCCCAGCGCATGAAGGTAGACAGCAGCCCGCCCAACCCCAGGATGTGATCGAGATGCCCATGAGTCAGCAGGACCCGGTTCAGCCGCTTGAAGCCGATGCCGCTCTTGAGAATCTGGCGCTGGGTGCCTTCGCCGCAGTCGATCAAAAACCGCTGGTCTTTGACCATGACCACCTGGGCCGAGAGTCCCCGATGGATGGAGGGCGCGCTGGCGGATGTGCCAAGAAAGATGATTTCAAACATGAGAGTTCCAGTCGTTTGGTGGACGGTCAGGCTGTGCCATAAAATTCATTCCCCTATCCCCCAACGCCTCTTTCTTTGGAGCAGGGGAGAAAAATCATCTGATGGGGAACTATTTTCCTGGCACGATCTTACTCATACCGGAACGGATCGCCGGTGGGTATGTGCACAATCGGCACGCCGGAGATGTGATCGTGCAGCCATTCGGCCAGGTAGGCCATGCCCGGCTGTTCGCTGAGCGCGTGCCCGGCGATGATCAGAGCCTTGGCAAAGCCCCGGTCGCACGCATCACGCACATATTCACACGTTTCCCATTCGTTGATTTCCCCGGTTAGCAACACGTCACACGCGCCGCCCAGGGTGCGAATCTGCATCTGGCCGCCTGGCGACCCTGGCATCACCGCCACGGTCCGGCATGGCATATCCGGCGGACCTACCACGCGCGCAACCTGCGCGCCCAACCGCTGCTTGACGTACTGAACCAGCGCGGCGAGCGGCATGGGCGGAATCACGACGATGGGCGGCTCGGCAGCATAGTCCTGCCAGCCCAGCGTATTGAGCACACCGGTCAGGATGCCATCGGGCTGGTAGCTATGCCAGGTGTCGTGGCAGCGCCAGATTACCAGGTGATGCTGCTCGATCAGCGCGCACTTGGCCCGGTAAACCGGGTCCTCGCTAAGCCAACCCGTGCCGTCGAGGTGGTTGTAGAAGGTCGGCTCGTGCGTGATGATCAGGTTTGCGCCCAGGTCGATGGCCCGGCGGATCACCTCACACGTCGCCAGAAAGGTGGTCACGATGCCCGTGACCGGCTGTGATGGATCGCCAAGCTTGACTGTATCGACGGTGCCGGCAAACGGCGCGCCGGGGACAGTGCGAACAATCCGATCGATCACCTGCTGAATGGTTATTGGCTCCATAGGCGCGATCCTCATCATATACGTTTGGTGCCTGCTTACAGCATCGCCTGGTAGGTCAGGGCCTTCACCTGTGCCCACACGGGATAAATCCAGAACGGATCGAGCTGGTACATCACCACGCCTGTCAGTGCATGGCGCGGATCGACCCAAAACAGCGTGCCCGATCCGCCGTCTTTCCAGTATTCACCATTGGCACAGGGCACCCCGGCCAGCCCGCGATCCATCAGGACATGCACGCCCAGCCCATGCCCGTAGCCGTAGAACGGTTGGCCGCCGGAGAACTGGTAGGGCAGCAGCGCCGGTGGCAGATGGTTGGCCGCCATCAGGTCCACCGTGCTGGGGGCGAGCACCCGCGCGCCATCCAGCTCTCCGCGCTGGAGCAGCATGGTCGCAAAGCGCATCACGTCCACCGGCGTCGAAACCAGCCCGTGACCGCCCGGCGTCCAGATCTTCTCCGGCAGGCGTCCATCGGGAATGTAGTTGATGCTCCGGTCGGGCGCTTCGATCAGCTTCAGGCCGCCCTTACGTTCCGGCCCCACATCGACCGGGGCATAGAACGCGCTGTAGCGATCCAGCCGGTCCGCGCCGACAATATAACCGGTGTCGGTCATGCGGAGCGGCTCGAAGATAGTCTGCTGTAGATAGGCGGCAAAGCTCTGGCCGGAGATGACCTCGACCAGCCGGGCCACCACCTCGAAGGACTGGCTGTAGCGCCAAATCGTGTTGGGCTGCGCCGCCAGGGGCACCCCGGCGAGAGCATCCGCCAGCGTCTCCAGCGTGCCGCGCGAGGCAACCACTTTTTCAATCGCCTGCTGTGTCAGGCGTTCGGGCGGTGTGGCTTCTGGCCCGGTGCTGGAGATGGAGGCCATCCCTGCCGAATGGGTCAGCAACTGCCGCACGGTGATCGGACGCTCTTTGTCCACCAGTTGCATCGTGTCCCCATCGCCACCAGCGTACACCTGGGTGGCACGGAAGGCCGGGAGAAACTCGCTGATGTCCTGATCGAGCGTAAAAAGCCCTCGTTCGTAAAGCGTCAGTGCCGCGACGGTGGTGATCGCTTTGGTCACCGACCACAGGCGGAACAACGTATCCGGTCGCACCGGGCGGCCCGTGACGTTTTCTTCAGGCAGCACGGCGTGCCCATAGCAGCCGGTATGGAAGACCTGGCCCTGCCGTGCCAGCATGACCACGATCCCGGCCAGCTTGCCCTCATCGATGTAGCGCTGCATGGCCCCATCCAGCCGCTCAAGACGGCTGGCGCTGAACCCGACCTGCCCGGCACTCGCTATATTCATGGTTCTTAACCCTTTTCTCTGTTCTGCAAATCTCTTGCCCCAAAGTGCCAGGTCGTGTTGACATTTGTGCTCAGAACACTCGCCTTTTCATCCGTCAATGTCAACACGGCCTAATCTCCGCCAGGCTCGGCCACGTGGATGGTGCCGAGCAGCAGACGGTCGCCGCGCGGCTGCATGTTGTTCGCCCGGTCGAGCACCTCCAGGTGCTGATCCAGGATGGCGGCGCTGCCGGAATACGCGCCCACCGTCAGCACGTGATCGCCCGGCATGACCTGCTCGCCGGGCCACACATAAGACACCTGCACGAACATATCCCGGTTGCGCAGCGCCGACGAGGCGACGGCCAGCGTATTCGATTCGGCCACCGGCGCAACCAGCGGAGTCGGGTGGGCCAGCAAGTGCGCAAAGATGCCCAGCCTGGGCGGCAGCGGCCCATCAACACGCCAATAGGTGACAACCACCAGCGGATCGCCGCCGGGCACCAGCGACGCCGCATACAGGCGGGGATCGTAGCCCGCAAACGTGAGGTTTTGTTCCAATGGGGCGGGCAAATCCACCCGGACACGCAGGCCATCCTCGCCCGGCATGTAGTAGGTTGGCGCGCGCGTGTCCCAGAAACCGCCCATATCGCGGATGCGCTGCTCGACATCGAGTCTCAGCACGCTGCCCGGCGGCAGCTCTTCCACCTGTATCGGCGCGGCCCCAACCAGCCAGTCTTGCAGTTCGGGCGGCATCAGGTCCCGGTGGCGCGGGTCAATGAAGACCAGGCGCATCGGCGCGCCCGCATTGATGAACACCAGACCGCTCTGGCAGTCCGACCAGCGAATGGCGGTGTCGTCGCCAAAAGTCATGAGCGATAATAACTGGCGCGGCGTCAGCCCGGAAGCGATTGGCTCATTCATATCGGCCACGCAGATCGCCACCGGCAGGTCGCTGCCGCGCGTTGCATCGAGATAAAGCGCCACCTGGCCATAGTCGGCATAGTGAGCCGCCCGCACGGCTGCATCCTCGCGCCAGCGCTCGAACAATCGCCCGCGCACCAGCACCACATTGACTAGCAGCCCGATCACCAGCAGCGCGGCTACCGGCTGCCAGGCATCGCGCACACCGCGCCCGCGCAGCGCGAAGACCACCCGTTCCGCGCCGATGCCGACCAGCATGAATACGGCGGGCAGTGCCACCAGTTGGGCCTCAAAGGTGGTTTCGACTGCGATCCAGGTGTCGGTCAGCAGTCCCGCCCCCAACATCAGCAGGACCAGGGCATAACGTGGCTCGCGCCAGTGCCGCAGACTGGCCACCACTCCGATCAGCATCAGCACGGCCATCAGCGGGCCGATCAGCGGCTGCTCCGGCAGGTTGCGCGCCGGGTCAGGATCGCCGCGCCAGATCAGGCCGCCGATCGCGTGCAGTGCCCCATCCACCAGCGCGCCCAACGACTGCGGGCGTTGGCTCCAGAAGATATACGGCTCGCTCAGGTCGAAATGGCGCACCGTCGAGAGCAGGTAGGGCAGCCCGGTGATGGTGGCCAGCGCGATCACAAACAACGTCGTGCTCCAGATACGGCGCGAGAGCGGCTGGTGGGTGATCAGTAGGTGGGCCAGGAACAGGATCATCAGGGGGCCGAGCGCGAGCGCCGTGTAGTGGACGTAACCCACTGCACCCAGCGCCACGGCCAGCAGCGCAAAGGGGAAGGTATCCGGCGCGCGAAAGATGATCTCGCGGCGTACATTAAACGCCCCGACCATCAGCCAGAGCGTGAACACGACCATCAGCGGCACGATAGACTCGGCGGCGGATGTGCGCGCCAGCAGCAGCACGCGGAAGTTGATCGCCATCGCGCCGACCGCAATCAGTGCCACCGGCCTGCCGAACAGCCGCCGGGCCAGCGCATAGAGCAGCGCCAGCGTCAGCGAGCTGGCTGCCACCGGCACCAGCCGGTAGCCGAGAAATCCACCCCCCAACAGGTTGGTGACCGGAATGTTCAACAGGCTGAAGCCCAGCGCGCGCCCGTGCCCATCGCCCACCTGGTAATAGACGGCTACCTCACCCTGGCGCAGGGTTTCGGTCATGCGCAGATAGGCGATCTCATCGTGGGTGAAGCCTGCTGGCAGCGTCGAGAGGTCCCAGATGCGGAAGACCGCCGCCAGCAGCGAAAGCGCAACGACCAGCCAAAGGGACTGTTTTGAGTTCAAAGTATCTCCTCAAGCACGAGGCCGTCTCCAATAGTGATCCCCCTCCGGGCAGAGACCCCTGCTACCGGCGTATTGTAACACGGGCAGCGCAATTGGTTTAGCGCGCTCAGCGCGCGCATCATGCGCGGGGGTCAGGGGGTGTCCTGGTCCGGCTCGATGGGTTGAATGGTGGTGGCTTCGGGCGAGCCTGGATCGCGCGCCGGGATGAACGTGTCATCGATCCAGCGCGGCATATTCGCCAGCGCGTAATACGCCGGTCGCCCGCGCCAGTCTGCGCCGTAGCCCGCTTCGTTGATGGCCCACCAGTATTCCTCGTTGTCTTCCGTCCAGCTAATATCCGCGATGAAGATGGTGGTCATCAGGCCCACCCAGGGCCGCCAGTGCTCGGCAGCGTAGCGGTAGGCGTCCACCAGGTAGGCGGCCTGCTGTTCCGGCGTGACGGCGTGCCAGTGATAGGGCGAATCGGGGCGTGGATCGAGTGTCCAGCCCATTTCGAGGATGGCGATCTGCTTGTGTGCGTCGCCCTGCTCAACCATGATGGCGCGCATATCCTCGACATGACGGAAGACGAACCACCGGTGCCCGCCGTGCATCTCGGCGGATTGTTCGGGCGAGGTTTCGGGCGGGTACTTGTAACCCGGCGCGTTGAGTCCTAGCACGTCGAACCAGTCCGCCGCGCCTGCCGCGTACATCATGCGCAGGTAATCGGTATCGGGGATGGCGGTAGGCAGCCAATCGCCGGTGGGGGCCAGCCCCGCCGAGATGATGATCGCCTCCGGGTCATTGGCGCGGATGGCTTCGGCACAGGCGCGCAGCAGTTTCACATATCCCCCGGCGTTCGGCGGGTGATTCAGCCACTCGCGGCTGAGGTTGGGTTCATTCCACACCTGGTAAGCGACGATCCGCCCCCGGTAGCGTTCGGCCAGCGCGCCGCAGTATTCGCCCCAGGCATCCAGCCGGATCGGCGGCAGGCTGGGATTATCGGGTGCAACGGCCACCTGCGCCCAATCGGGCGGGCCATCCAACCGCGCGATCAGCGACAGATCGCGGCGCTCGACTTCGTTCACCACGCCGTCGGCCTGCTCCCAGTGCCAGACTCCCGGCTCCGGCTCGATATCAACCCACGAGAAGCGCTGCTTGATGTGGGTGAACTGCGCCAGCTTGATATTCTCCAGGTCCAGCGTGCGCATGGTTTCGTTCCACCACAAAAAGGCGTGAACGCCATAGGTCAGCGAGGGGAAGGCCCGCTCGGTGACGGCATCGGGTGCAAGATCGGTCGGGATCGGCGGAGTCGCGCTGGGCACGGGGGCAGGCTGTGAGCGGTCGATGGGCAGGCCGGCAATGACCAGGGCCGCAAGCGCCGCTGCCGCCAGCACGGCGATCATCAGCGCCGCGCCCCGGTGTGAGCGCAGCCGCATCGCCAGCGATGATAACAACGGTTCGTGCGAAGACACGCAGTTCGCTCTCCTCAACGAAGGTTCAAGGTCAACAGGCAGCGCCAGCACCGGGAAAAATAAAACGGGCCGCGCCGCCCGCCTATTGAAAACGATCTTGGCCGGGGAATCAACCCCCGGTTATGCCACCACTGCCCACCGGGGGCCTGTCATACCTCATCCTGCGAAGGGATTCCACTGGTGGAGCAGTCTGTCGGCGGTGCTGACGCCATCCATCAAGGTATCGCCCAGGTAAATGCCCGGCACGCGCTCGATCCAGGACGGATCGTGCGCGAAGATATAGCCGGCGTAGGCCACGCGCGGCGGCGTGCCGTCATCCAGGGTGCCAAGCCAGCGCGGCCATTCACTCAACGCCCTGGCGGACTCTTCCGTCATGGCGACGAAGACCACCAGCGACGGCTTTTGAGTCTGGATGAACGAGGCGAGATCGGGCAGATCAACTGACTGGCCCAGGTAGATCACCGGCCACCGCAGGCGCTGTAACATCAGGCCCAGCATCAGCAGGCCGCCCTCATGCAGTTCACCGGGCGCACAGGCCAATATCACAGGCCGCACTGCGTATTCTGAAGGCGACATCTGCATCCACATCAGCAGCTTATGACGCAGGTAATTGGTGGCAAAATGCTCGGTGGAGATGCTGATGCGTTCCTGTTCCCAGGCGGACCCGATGGCCGTGAAAGTGGGGGCGATGACATTGAGCACCAGGTGCTCCAGCGAGTGAACTGCCAGGGCGTCGCCGATCACCATTTCCGCGCGCCTTTTGTCGAGCGATACCAGCGCCTCGAACAGCCGGTCGCGGATGACCTGATCGGATGCGGCAGGCTGGGCGGACTCCGGCGGTTCGAGCGACGGAACCGTGAATTGATCCGAACGCTCGGCATGTTCCAGGGCCTGGATGGCGTTGCGAGTCTGCATCCCCTGGTCGATGTGCTGTTTCACCCACAGAATGCGCGCCACTTCCAGCGGCGAATACAGGCGGTGACCGCCCTCGGTGCGCGTGGCGGAGGGGAAGCGGTAGCGGCGTTCCCAGATGCGCAGTGTGTTTTCGGGGATGCCGGTCATCCGCGACACCACGCCAATGTTATAGATCGGTTCCCTGTTCATCCCGCCATCCTTCTTTTTTTCGCCGGTTACTGCACTTGTCGGCTGGATATTATCTTAACACAAGACCCCTCCCTTCGGCGCTGTGAATTTGAGCCTCAGGTCCTGCTGGTGAGCAGGGTGACGGCGCGCGCCGCACGGAGCGGCACCGCGCGCTGCACATCCCGCGCAACCCGCAGCGCGCCCGCCGTCACCCCGGCGGTAGACTGGCCGGGAAAGATCGCATCGCCCACCAGCCGCAGATTCGCCAGCCCGGTACGCGGTCCACGCGCCGCAAACAGCGATACCTGTGGGAATCCACCCACCATGCCCCGGTAGCGGTGCGTCCAGGTCTGGTAGGTGATGGGCGTACCGGGCATGACCAGCGAGACGCTCTCACCAAAACCGGGAATCGCGCGTTCAATCGCGGCCAGCAGCCGCCGGGTGTAGTCGGCTTTGCGCGCTTCGTAGGCTTCATGATCGCGCTCGACCAGGTCCCACCAGGGCTGCACGGCGGTGTGGGTGGTCACTGTGACGGCGCGATGCCCTTCCGGCGCGCGGCTGGCATCCCACGCAGGCGAGAGCGAGACAAAGATGCTGCGCCCTTCGCCCAGCGGCCCTTCCATCTCGGTGATCACCTGGTGGTGATCGGGCAGATCGGCGGGCAGCCTGTCCCCCTGCACGCCCAGGTAGAGCACAAACGCGCCCCAACCCGGCGCGCGGCGCTGAACCTCACGGCGCAGCCGGGCCGGGCTGGAGTCGCCCAACAGCTCATCGAGCGACCAGGGGGTGAGGTTGGCGACGGCGAAATCGCAGGCAAATGTTTCCTCAGAGCGGTGGTTCTTCAGCACGCGCACACCCACCACGCGGCCATTCACCACATCGATCCCGGTTACCCGGTGTTTATAGAGCACCTGGCCGCCCAGTGCCTGGACCTTTTCGGCCAGGGTTTGCGCCAGGCTGCCCATCCCGCTCCGGACGTGCTGCACGCCCTGGCGCGGCAGATCGAGCGCCGTCGCGCTGTAAAGCGCGTTGGCGTGCGATGAGGTGGTCTGCGCCGAGATTAGCAGCAGCGCATCGATCAGCCGCACGAACGCCGGGTCACGTTCCAGGTGATGGCTTGCCAGCCACTCTCGCACGCTGCGGAAGGCGAACGGCAGCAGGCGCAGGTCGTCCGGCAGGTGCGCAATACCCACCCGCACCAGGTCGAGCAGCTCCCGGATGCTCGTCGGCGGCCAGGGAAGTCCCTGCGCAGCCAGCAGCCAGCCCAGGTCTGCCGTGTGCGCCTGTTCCGCCCAGAAGCGCTCCGAATGCGGGAAGCTGCGCAGCACATCCGCGTTATCGCGTCCCAGTGTGATCTGGCGATCCGGCAGGTGAACTACCCAGGCCGGGTTGGCGGGCTGAACCGGCCACTCGAGTCCCAGATGTTCCGCGATCAGGGCGTGCGGTCCGCCGGGCTGAAATCCTCCGGCCAGGGTCGCGCCTGCGTCGAAGCGGTAGCCCTGGTAATAGAACGTGCCCGCCGAGCCTCCGGCGTAACTACCTGCTTCGAGCACGGTGACGGCATAACCTTGCCGGGCGAGCAGGGCCGCCGTTGTCAGGCCGCCAATGCCCGCACCGATGACCAGGACGCGAGGCGAAGGGGTGTGCAGGGTGGTCATGGCTACTCCAGGGCGCGGCGTGTGCGCCAGTGACGGTAGACAAACAGCAGGCGCAGCGGCAGCCCATCGAACACCAGCCGGGTGAACAGGCCGCCTATCCCGCCCTTGTACGCATAGGTGATCCGGTCCACCAGGCGCGTGTGCTCTCCGGCGGGTTCAAAGAGGTGCAGATGCTCCCATCGGGCCATCGGTCCGCGCACCATCTGGTCGGCAAACGAGGTCGCGATCGGTCCGGGCGCGTGCCGGGCGACCCAGCGCACCGGCAGCGGCCCCAGCCACAGGGTGAACTCGATCTCGCCCTCGGTGAGCGACTTTCGATCATCGCGCAGCACCTGGATGAACGTGGGCGGCATGGTCAACCGCGACAGCGCGCGCGGGTCCTGGTGAAAGGCCATCACCCGCTCCACCGGGGCGGCGATCAGAGAATGGTGCTCAAAGGTTGTGGCTCGTGACATAATTCCCCCCGACCGACCCGGCTCTGCCGGGGTACGCGCCCGCCGTCGCTGCCCCGGCACAGGTGCCGCCGCCTCACTAGAAGTCAAACAGCTCGCTCAAGAACGATTCGCGCTTTTTCTTCTTGGGCGCATAATCACGGTAAGGAATACCTCGCCGATCGTCGTCATCATCATCATCGTCCCGGTAGCGGGCTGTGGTCATGGCCGACATCGCCTCTGCTGACCGCTCGATGATCTTGTCCAGTTCACCACGGTCCAGCCATACGCCCCGGCAGCGCGGGCAGTAGTCGATCTCGACCCCTTTGCGGTCGGCGATCTTCAAGTCAACGTCATGGCAGATTGGGCATTGCATCGCTGTCCTCTCCTTACAACCTGTCCGTAGATGCCTGGCTGCGGTCTCTGCCGCCTCCCAGGTGAGCCTGCTGGCCCATGTCACGGGTATTTATTGAGATGATTATAGATTTTATTTGAGGGGATGTTGTGAGAAATCGCCCCAGGCCAGCTTAGAGTTTGATGAGCGCCTCGCGTGGCCCCCCAATAATTGGGGGGCGCTGCTGCTGACCTGATCCTGCTATGTTTTTCGTGGCCGATGATGCGATGCGTCATACGCCAACAATCGCACAAATTGTAGTAGGGGGTTGACGATGTCTCGTTTCGAGCCTGAACAAGCCTGGCATTCGCTGGAAGGCGACGACGTACTGCGTGCGCTGGAATCCGACGCGCTGCGCGGGTTAGAAGATCAAGAGGCGGCCCGGCGGTTGGCCGAGGTTGGCCCCAACGAGCTTGAGGAACGCGGTGGAAAATCGCCCCTGGTGATTCTGTGGGAGCAGTTCACCAGCACGATGGTGCTGATCCTGATCGCGGCAGCCGTGATCTCCGGCTTTTTGGGCAAGCCGCTCGAAACCGTCGCCATCTCGGCGATTGTGGTGTTGTTCGGCGTGTTGGGGTTCTTCCAGGAATACCGGGCGGAGCGCGCGATGGCGGCGCTCAAGCGGCTGGCCGTGCCGGTGGTGCATGTGCGACGTGGCGGCGCGGTCGAAGAGCGATCGGCCCGCGAGCTTGTGCCCGGCGATATTGTGCTGGTTGAGGCGGGGTCCGTTGTGCCCGCCGACCTGCGCGTGATCGAAAGCGTCAACCTGCGCATTCAGGAAGCCGCGCTCACCGGCGAATCCGAGCCGGTCGAAAAGCACGCGGCGGCCATTGCGGAGCCGGGCCTTCCGCTGGGGGACCGGCGCAACATGGCCTATATGGGCACCATGATCACTTATGGGCGCGGGGCGGGCGTGGTCGTCGCCACCGGCATGAAGACCGAGCTGGGCCGCATCGCGCGATTGATCCAGGATGTGGAGCACCGCGCTACGCCCCTCCAGGACCGGCTCGACCAGGTGGGCAAACTGTTGGCCGCGGTCGGGGTCCTGATCGCCGGGCTGATCATGGTGATCGGCCTGGTGCGCGGCGAGACACTCTCCGAGATGTTCCTGACCGGTGTGAGCGTGGCGGTCGCTGTTGTGCCGGAAGGACTGCCCGCCGTAGTGACCGTTACGCTGGCCCTGGGCGCTCAGCGGATGCTGCGGCGGCGCGCCCTGATCCGCAAGCTTCACGCCGTCGAAACGTTGGGGTCGGTGACCGTCATCTGCTCGGATAAGACCGGCACGCTCACCGAAAACCGGATGACCGTCACGGTGATCGATGTGGCCGGGCACTACCTGGAACTGGTCGGCACGGCCAAACATCCCGCGCCTGTGCTCACCGATCCTGAACGCCCGGTTCTGGACCTGGAGGCCCAGCCGCTTCCGGTCGGGTTGGTGCTGTCGGGTGGCGCGCTGTGCAATGACGCCTCGCTCAAGCCGGACCCGGCCACAGGTCGCTACCTGGCGGTGGGTGACCCTACCGAAGGCGCGCTGCTGGTGGCTGCATCACAGGCCGGGCTGGATAAAGGCGCGCTGGAACGTGTCTTGCCGCGCGTGGCCGAGCTTCCCTTCGACTCCGTGCGTAAGCGTATGACCACCGTTCACCGCATGCCACACGACCGCAGCGAACTACCGCAGTCGCTGCGCGGGTTGGAACCGCTGCCGCAGCCGGCCATCGCCATCACCAAAGGGGCGATTGATGGGCTGCTGGAGTCCTGCGACCAGGTGTGGGTCAATGACCGGGTCGAACCGCTCGATTCGACCTGGCGTGACCGCATCCAGGCAGCCAATGAAGAGATGGCGCTCAAAGGGATGCGCGTGCTCGGTGTGGCGATCAAGCCGCTGGATGCCGTGCCCGCCCAGCCTGCCGCCGACCTTGAACAACACCTGATCTTTATCGGCGTGCTGGGCATGATCGATCCCCCGCGCCCGGAAGTGAAAGCGGCGATTGACACCTGCCGCAGCGCTGGCATCCGTACGGTGATGATCACCGGCGACCACCCGCTGACCGCGCGCTTCATCGCGCACGAACTGGGTATCTCGCAGAATGGGCGCGTCAAAACCGGCACGGACCTCGACCGGATGTCGCAGGTCGAACTGGAGGCTGCCATCCGCGAGGTGTCGGTCTTTGCCCGCGTCACACCCGAACACAAGCTGCGGATCGTCGAAATCCTGCAAAGCCAGGGGCAGGTGGTCGCCATGACCGGCGATGGTGTCAACGACTCGCCCGCGCTGAAGAAGGCCGATATTGGCGTGGCGATGGGCATCACCGGGACCGATGTCTCGAAGGAAGCGGCGCAGATGGTGCTGCTGGATGACAACTTCGCCACCATCGTCGCGGCAGTGGAAGAAGGCCGCGCAATTTACGACAACCTGCGGCGGTTCGTCAAATTCTCGATCGCGGGCAACCTGGGCAAAGTGATCGTGATGCTGTTCGCGCCGCTGTTGGGGATATCGGTGGCGCTGCTGCCGCTGCAACTGTTGTGGCTGAACCTGCTGACCGATGGCCTGCTGGGGCTGGGGCTGGGCATGGAACCCGCCGATAAGCGCACCATGCAGCGCCCGCCGCGTGGGCGGTCCGAGGGCTTTTTGACCCCGGCGCTGCGCCGCCACATTGGCTGGATCGGCGTACTGATCGGAGTGGTGGCGCTAGGCGTGGGCTATGCCTTCTACCGCGACGGCGATTCAAGCTGGCAAACCATGATCTTCACCACCCTGGCGTTTTTGCAGATCGGGCAGGCGCTGGCCTCGCGCTCGACTGAGGACTCGCTGTTTTCGTTGGGGCTGCGCAGCAATCCTACCCTGATGCTGATGGTGGTGGTCGTGTTCGCCCTGCAAATGGTGGCGATCTACGTGCCCTTCTTCGATGATTTCTTTGGCGTCACGCCGCTCGCGGCAGCCGAGCTGGCGCTGAGCGCCGCCCTGGGCAGCCTGGCTTTCTTCGCCATCGAGATCGAGAAATGGCTGCTGCGCCGCCGGAAGTGAGCGCAGCAGCCTGCACCGCCGGGCGCTCGTTCCGGGCAAAAAGGTTGCCGTTTGGCCCGCGATTGACCATGATCATGAATATGCAACAGGTATCTGGAGGAGGCTCAGCATGAAATGGTCGTGGAAACTGGGGACCTTTGCCGGAATTGATGTATTCATGCACGTGACCTTCCTGATTTTGCTGGGCTGGGTCGCGCTCAGTCACTGGATTGCAGGCGATAGCCTGGCAGCAGCGGTGGAAGGCGTGGGGTTTATCCTGGCGCTGTTCGCCTGCGTAGTGCTGCACGAATATGGACATGCCCTGACCGCCCGCCGCTATGGCATCAAAACGCGTGACATCACCCTGCTGCCCATCGGCGGAGTGGCACGCCTGGAGCGTATGCCCGACAAGCCCACCCAGGAATTGTGGGTGGCACTGGCAGGCCCGGCGGTGAACGTGGTGATCGCCATCGTGCTGTTCGCCTGGCTCCAGGTGACTTCCAGCCTGGTGCCGATCGCCGACCTGGAAGTAGGCCGGGGTTCGTTCGTCGAGCGGCTGATGGTGGTCAACCTGTTCCTGGTGGGCTTCAACTTGCTGCCGGCCTTCCCGATGGACGGTGGGCGCGTGGTGCGCGCGCTGCTGGCGATGCGCATGGAGTACACGCGCGCGACTCACATCGCGGCCAGCCTGGGCCAGTCGGTGGCGATCCTGTTCGGCTTCATCGGCCTGTTTTCCAACCCATTCCTGCTGTTCATCGCCTTTTTTGTGTGGATCGGTGCGGCGCAGGAAGCCAGTATGACCCAGATGAAATCGGCTCTGGCCGGGATACCGGCCAGCCGCGCCATGCTGACCGACTTCCGCACCCTGTCGCTGACGGATACGGTCAACCACGCGGTGGACCTGATTCTGGCCGGGTCGCAGCACGATTTCCCGGTGATGGATGATGGCAAAGTGGTGGGCATCCTGACTCGAAAGAACCTGATGTCTGGGCTGGCCAGGAGCAGCCCGGATACGCCCGTCGCCGAGCTGATGCAGCGCGAGTTTGAGGTCTTCGATTCCTACGACATGCTGGAATCCGCGTTCGCGCGGCTGCAAGAGTGCCAGTGCCAGAGTGCCCCGGTTGTGCACGATGGCAAGCTGGTCGGGCTGCTCACGCAGGATAATGTCGGCGAGTTTCTGATGATCCAGGCTGCGACTCGCCGGGTATGAGGCAGGCAGCTCTGCATTTCCGCCAAACGGGGGGCGTCAGGTGACGGGGACCTTCTGCCCGTCACCTGACCGCACGTGCTGCTCCATCGAGGCCTGGGGGCAGCCTGTGCGGCAGATGTAGTCCACCAGGCCAGCGGCCAGCCCGCGAATGGCTTTTTCGGTCACTTCATCGAGGATGCGCCCCTCGCTGTCGAACACGGTCCGCACCTGGGCCACCGAAACCGGAGTCGGCAGCACCAACGCCCCTACATGCGAAGCCACACTCCGCAGATGTTCCAGCGACTTGATCGCCCCGATGCGCCCGGCGGCTACCCCAAGCAGGGCGACCGGCTTGTTGGCGAGGGCCGAGGGGTGGCCGAGATTTTCGATCACCAGCTTCATCAGGCTGCTGAACGAGCCGTGATACTCTGGCGTCGCCAGGATTACCCCATCCGCCGAGCCGACGGTTTGGATCAGCCACTCGCGGTCGGAGGAATCCATCGCCGTGCCGGGGATCGCCAGGCGCAGCGTCCCCGGCTCGATGGCGGTCACGCGGACATCGGCGTGTTTGCGCAGTTCATCGTGGGCCAGTGCCAGGGCTTTGGCGGTGTAGTTCCCCGGCCTGGCGCTTCCGCTGATCGTGACGATGTGGATCATCGCTCTCCTCCTCTGGTGAGCAGCGCGCGGTCAACGCAGCGCTTCGGCGATCCTGGCCGAGATCATGTCGCGGACATGGGCAATTTCCGAGGGGCGCACGGTGTGTTCCGCGCCCGGCTGAACCTCAACCTGCACCGCGCTGCCCAGGTTGTGCAGGATGTCGCCGGTGAGCCGCAGTTGGTATTCGGTCACCCAGGTGTCGTGGGTGCAGCCCGCGACGAATACGGGTGTACCGTCCAGCGATCCCGCGTAGTCGCGCGGCATGTCGGGCGGCCCTATCAGCGCGCCGCTGAGCAGGAACAGCCCGCCATAGCGCCTGGGGTGCCGAGCGGCGTATTCGGCGGCCAGGCACGCCCCCTGAGAAAATCCACCGATCAGGATGCGGTCGGCAGGGATGCCGCTCGCCGTGATGTGGCCGATCAGGTCATCGATCGCCCGGAATGCCGACGAGACGTAGGGTTCGTTGGCTTCGATCGGGATGAAGCCGGAGTTGGGATACCACGTCTGGTTGCTGGCCTGCGGCGCGTAGTATGCGACCCCATCCTGCGGAAGATGCGCCGCCAGGCTCAGGATACTTTGCGCTGTGCTGCCGCGTCCATGCAGCAGGATCACGGCGACCTGCGCCTCCTCCGGCGATGCGCCCGCCGTCAGGACCGGCTGGTTTTGGTGAATGTGTTGATTGGGCATGGGGTGTCCTCCCGATGGCTCGCGGGGACCGGCCTGCACGGTTGAGCCGGTCCCCAGGGCAAAAGGTCAGGGTTGGGGCACGACGATGGGCTTCAGTCCGGCTTCGATCTGCGCGCGCTGTGGCTCCAGGAAAGGCGGCAGGGCCAGCCTTTCGCCCAGGGTCTCCAGGTCCTCATCCGCTGTGAAGCCGGGGCCGTCGGTCGCGATCTCAAACAGGATGCCGTTCGAAATGCGGAAGTAGATCGACTGGAAATAGTAGCGGTCGATGAAGGGCGAGACACGCAGTCCTGACCGCGCGATTCGCTCGTGCCAATAGCGCTGCTCCTCTTTGTCGGCCACCCGGAAGGCGACTTGGTGCACGCCACCCGCGCCCAGCCGGGCGATGGGCTTGTCCGGCTCCTCGATCACCCACAGCTCACGCCCAGGACCCCCCTCACCGGATTCGTAGATCACGACCTGTGCGCCGCCGGGATATTCGGCAGTGCGCGCCGGGCGGAAGGCCAATACCTGCGTCAGAATCGGGTCGATCCAATCGAGCTGCGGGATCGAGAGCATGACGGCGTAAAAGCCGCGCAGCGCGTATTCTGCTGGAACATCGGTTCCGTCCCAAGTCTCGCCCTCATAATCGGCCCCCCGGTCATCGACCAGCACCAGCCGCTGACCTTCGGGATCGTCGAAGCGCAGCATCTCGCGCCCGTCAAAGGTTTCGATGCCCCGGTGCTCGACTCCATGCCCGGCCAGCCGACTCGCCCAATAATCGAGCGCGGCCCGCCCATTGACGCGGAAGGCGGTGGTGGTGATGCTATCGGTGCCCCGGCGGTCGGCGATCACCATCGGCCAATCGAAGAAGGTCATATCGGTGCCTGGGCTGCCGATTTTGTCCGCGTAGAACAGGTGATAGGCGCTCACATCATCCTGATTGACCGATTTTTTCACCAGGCGCAGGCCGAGCACCCGCGTGTAAAAATCGACATTGTTGCCGATGCGGCGAGAGACAGCGGTGACGTGGTGAATGCCGTTGAGGTTCATGAGCTTGCTCCTGTTAACTAACCGGTCATTGGTATAGGTGACCGGTCTCGTATGAAGGCAACAATTATCTGCAATTAGTTTTAATTTAAATTGTTTTACATCAAATAATTTAAAGGAGTATAATCTGAATGTCAAGGCGATGGGGATAAGAAAATGATTAATCTTTCGCCGAGGAGGACAATCGATGCCGAGTCACTATGAGGGGACTCTCGAAGAGAGGCGGGCGCTGGATGCCTATATCAAGCTTCAGCGGGCAGCGGATACCGTGGTGACGCACACCACCGCGCACCTGGCCGATCATAACCTGACCTTGAGCCAGTTCGGGGCATTGGAGGCGCTCTATCACCTGGGCACGCTCTCGCAGCGCGAGCTGGCCCACAAGTTGTTGAAGAGCACCGGCAACATCTCCATTGTGCTGAAGAACCTGGAAAAGCGCGGGTTGATCTCGCGGGTGCGCAGCGCGGATGATACGCGCTACATGGAGGTGTGCATCACCGAGGCAGGGCGCAGCCTGCTGGCGAGCTTCTTCGCCGACCACGTGCGCGGAATCGTGGAGGAGATGAGCGTGCTGACGCCGCAGGAGCAAGAGGAACTGGCGCGCCTGTGCCGCAAGCTGGGCCTGCGCGAGCCGTCGCCACAGTCACCGGAGCGCGCCCGCCGTCGATGACCTCAACAAGAACACCGCCCGGAAATCTCCGGGCGGTGTCTGGATAATTCCCCCCGCCATGCCGTGTGCCGCGATGTTTTGAACCTGCTTTCGCAGGTGGGTGACCGGCTCTCACGCCTGCTTTGGACAAGGTCCTAATGCATTTGTGCGATAACCAGGAAACCCTTAGTTTGGGTGTTGGCTCAAAACCGGTGCGGATCACGCGCACGGCAGGTTGATGCTGTTATACCACGCCCGGCGAGCTATGTAAAGTAAAAAAAGTCGAAAATACGCCGCTTCTCCGCGTCACATCTGGCGATTCGATGCCATTTACGGTATCTTATGCGGCTGCAAGTGCTGCCGCCCGTCCGACCACGACTGCACATTCAGAGGAGACCTGCATCATGCCCATTCGCGTATTGTTTGTCTGCCTGGGGAACATCTGTCGCTCGCCAATGGCCGAGGCTGTCTTCCAACACCTGGTGAACGAGGCCGGGTTGAGCGAAGCCATTGTCGTCGATTCGGCAGGGACCGCCGGATGGCACGCCGGGGAGAAGGCGCATCGTGGGACGCGCGCCGTGCTGGCAGAGCACAACATTCCCTATGATGGCCGCTCGCGTCAGGTCACCTTGCGCGATTTTGAGCAATTCCACTACATCCTGGCGATGGATCGCTCGAACCTGGACGACCTGCGCCGCATGGCACCCCAAAATACTTCGGCAAAAATTTTCTTGTTCATGGACTACGCCGAAAATCCTTCCACTCACGAAGTGCCCGATCCCTACTACGACGGGCGATTCGAGGAAGTCTACGGGCTGGTGCGCCAGGCGGCGGTTGGCCTGCTGGCCCACATCCGCGCTACCGAAGGACTCTAGCGGTGACTCTGCCCCCTGCGCTGCGAGCCGCGCTCGAAGAGACGCTTGGCGCGCCGGTGGACCGCGCCCAACCTGTCATGGGCGGCGACATCAACCAGGCGGCGCGGTTGGAGATCGGCGGGACGGCCTGCTTCCTCAAGTGGCATGTTCGCGCGCCGGAAGGGATGCTGCGCGCCGAGGCCGAGGGGCTGCGCCTGCTGGCCCAGGCCGACGCAGTGCGCGTGCCGCAGGTGATTGCCCAGGGCGAGGTCGATGGCACCGGCTATCTGCTGCTGGAATACATCGAGCAGCAGGGCCATCGCGGCAGCGGCGACGTGATGGCATCCTTTGGTGAACAACTGGCCGCGCTGCACCGGCATACGGCCCAAACTCACGGCCTGGAGAGCGATAATTTCATCGGGCGGCTGCCGCAACCTAACACCCCCTCCACAAGCTGGACCGCCTTCTACCGCGATCAGCGCCTCGGCGTGCAGATCGATCTCGCGCGCCGGTTGGGACGCCTGCCCGCTCATCGCGCCGACCGGATGGCCCGCCTGCTCGACCGTCTGCCTGCGTTGCTGGATGATGCCGCGATGCCGCCTTCGCTGCTGCACGGCGACCTGTGGGGCGGCAATTATCTGATCGATGCCCAGGGGCGAGCAGTGCTGATCGACCCGGCGGTGTACTACGGTCACTGCGAGATGGACCTGGCCATGACCGAGCTATTCGGCGGTTTTGGGGCGCGCTTCTACGAGGCTTATCACGCGGCTTATCCGCTGGAAGGGTATCCCGAACGGCGCGCGCTCTACCAGCTATACTACATCCTCGTTCACCTCAACCACTTCGGGGAACCCTACGGCGCGCAGGCGGATGCACTCGCTGCGCGCTACGTAGGGTGAATGGGTGCGCGTTACAGAATCTTGCTCAGGAACAACTGCGTGCGCTCGTGAGAGGGGTTCGAGAAGATCACCTCCGGCGTATCGATCTCGATGATGCGGCCCCCGTCCATGAACACGGCACGCGAGGCGGCGGCCCGCGCGAAGCCCATCTCGTGCGAGACGACAACCATCGTCATGCCCTCTCTGGCCAGGTCGAGCATCACATCCAGCACTTCCTTGATCATCTCCGGGTCGAGCGCTGAGGTCGGCTCGTCGAACAGCATGATCCGGGGGTCCATCGCCAGGGCGCGGGCGATGGCTACGCGCTGCTGCTGCCCACCCGAAAGCTGAGTCGGGAATGCGTCCGCTTTTTCGGGGATGCCCACTTTCGCCAGCAAGTCATGGGCGCGGGCAACCGCCTCTTTGCGGCTGCGTTTGCGCACAATGCGCTGCGCCATCACGATGTTCTCCAGCGCGTTGCAGTGGGGGAACAGGTTGAAGCTTTGGAAGACCATGCCTACCTCGGCGCGCACCTTGTTGATATTGCGCGCGCCGCGCAGCGGGATGCCATCGACCGTGATACTGCCCGCGTCGAAGGTTTCCAGCCGGTTGATGCAGCGCAGCAGCGTGCTCTTGCCGGAGCCGCTCGGCCCGACGATCACCACGACTTCGCCCGGCATCACGTCCAGGCTGATGCCGTTCAGGGCATGGACCACGCCGCGCACCGTCTTGAACTGCTTGTGCACGTTTTCGATCTTGATTATCGGCTCTGCCGGGGTTGAGTTTCGTTCAATCATGGCTTGCTTCCCTCACCAGCCCAGAATAAACCGGCGCGCCGGGCCTACTGCGGCAGCCGCGTGCGGCGCTCTATGACCCGCACCATCAGCGAAAGGAACAGGGTCATCATCAGGTACATCACCGCGACGGTGTTGTATCCCTCGAACGCGCGGAAGGTGCGCGACACGTACAACCGGCCCAACTGGAGCAGGTCGGGCAGCGCCAGCACCGAGATCAAGGCCGAGTCTTTCAACATGGCGATGAAATCGTTGCCCAGCGGCGGCAGCACGACACGGACTGCCTGGGGCAGGATGACGTGGCGCATGGCCTGTGGGTAGCTCATGCCCAGGCTGCGCGCTGCTTCCATCTGCCCGCGCCCGATGCTCTGAATGCCGGCGCGGAAAATTTCGGCGATGAATGCCCCATAGCCAAAGGCCAGGCCGAGCACGGCTTCTTGCGTGTCGCTCAAATTCAGCCCCAGGCCATCGCGCAGGCGCGGGCTGATCACAAACCCGGCATAGAGCAGGATCACCAGCAGCGGGATGCCGCGCACGATCTCGACATACAGCGTCGAGATGGTCTTGATGGCGGTGTTGATCCAACGCGCGGGCAGCGAGGTCGGCTTGCTGGGCACGCGCATCAGGCCCACGATCAGGCCGATCACCAGCGCCAGGGCATACGCCTGGAAGGTCACGCTCAGCGTGAGGAAAATACCCGTATTGCAGCCGCGCAGGTTGTTCAGCGCGCAGACTCCCGGCTCCATGCGCTTGTTTTCGATAATTTTGTCCCGGTCGATCACCACATACTGCGGCGCGACCGTTTGCACCCGGTAGGCGTCGTCTGTTTCCTCGACGATCACGCCCGTCACCTCGTCATCCAGCAGCTTGTAGGTGACGGTACAACTGCGCGTGCATTCGCGCGGGGGCGTGGGCAGGCTCACCCCGGCGTCCGGGTGGGCCGCGACCCAGTTGGCCACGTCAAACCGGGCGGCGCTGTCGTCGAGGTAGAGCACACCGTCCACTTCGGCGGCGCTGGCGGCGTTCATCGCTGAATCGATGTCGGGATAGGGCACCAACATCACGCTGACTTTGCCATCGGTGTAGCGCAGGGAGACGGGCACATCGTCCAGGTCGTCCAGCGTGTCCAGCGCCTTGATCACATCGGTCCCCTCAATATAACCCACACGCACCACGTCACCCGGCACGATGGGGCGGGCATTCGCCTCGGTGTTGACGGCGATGGTCAGCGTGGGCAGGTGATACCACTCCAGCGCATTGAGGCGGAATTCGGCAGTGGTGCCGTTTTCGTACTGCACATTCATCGTCGTGTTGCTGAGGGTGGTCAGCGACGCTTTTAGCTCATCTCCCCGGCGTTGGAAGGTGACCCGGCCATCGTCGGCGGTGGTTTGAGAAATGATGTTGGCTTTTTTGATGGTGACGATCTCTTCGTTCACCGTGCGAATGCGCATGGTGTCGTCGTTGCGCTCGACCAGCGTGCCGGTGACCGTCACCCGATCCACATAATCTACCGTGATGCGCACGCCGTCGGCGGTCTCTTCGCGCTGCTCGTCGGCGATGTAATCTTTACGAACCTGGATCGTTTCGCCCTCGTCGGTGCGCAGCGTGAGCGTGGCGGGGTCTTCGCGCTCTAAGAAGCCGGAGCGCCGGACCAGTTCGCTATCGATGTCGTTCTTGATCAACTGGTTGATGACGGTGCTCACCGTATCGCCTGTTTCGCCTTCAAACCAGCCGGTGATCATGGTCGGCTCGCCCACGACCTGCACGACATTGAACAGGTCGGTCGTGTGGCTTTGGGGATTATCCGTCAGCCATCGCGTGGCTTCTTCGTAGGCAATCGAGGTGGACATGGCATAGAGAATCGAGACGATGGCGATCGCCAGGATGATCGCCCACCACGGCAGTTCCGACGCCCAGATCAGGGCGCGCTCGAATAAGCTGCCTTTTTCGATCTCTAGCAGGGGAGCTAACTCATCAGGTTCATCATCCGAGGTAGAAACAGGGTGCTGCTTCTTGGGCATGAGCTTCTCTCTGAAGTGTGTGTCCAACGGTCAAACATCAGGCGAGCCAGTGAGAGTCACAGCCCGCGAAAATAATCACCGGGTGCTAGCGAAAGCCCAGCGCCCGGTGATCAGGCGGGACAATCCTCGCCTAATGGTCCTGCGTGACCGACCGGGGCGATCTTTCCCTTTCAGGGCGGCAAGCTTCCGGGTCGGAAGTGCCAGATCGCCCTGGTCGGTGGGTTGGAAAGCAGCTTACTTACTGGCCGTAGCCGGTGGTAATCGTGCCGTCCACCAGCCCGGCGGCAATTTCCTGCAGTTCCGCCTTCACCTCGTCCGGCACGGCATCGGCCAGGTCGTGGAAGTCGGCCAGCGCCGCCTTGCCGTAGAAGTTGCCGGGCACCAGCGTGCCATCAACCTTGGCCTTGATGATGTCGGCGACGCCCACATCGAGCAGCTTCATGGCGCTGGAGACCAGGCACGGGTGCGCTTCGGGCACCGTCAGCCACTGGGCGGAGTCGACGCCGATGCAGAAGGGCGGCGGTCCACCCGCGCCCACCGCGTGCGCCACCTCGATCAGGCCGCCGTTACCGGTCTTGCCGCCCGCCGCGAACACCACATCGGCGTTCTGGTCGAGCGCCTGCCGGGCGGTCGCCGCGCCCCATTCGGGGTCGGTGAAGGCCTGGTCAATCGCGC
>DAOUFU010000182.1:0-4640 GCA_034429275.1 Anaerolineae bacterium
TCCGTTGGACTGCATGTCCTGTTTCAATCCGCGCTCCCCGCAGGGGGGAGCGACGACACAAGCCTCCGAGGACTGGTGCCTGGATGTTGTTTCAATCCGCGCTCCCCGCAGGGGGGAGCGACTCGATCAGCAGTCGGCGCACCGCATGGTACACCTGTTTCAATCCGCGCTCCCCGCAGGGGGGAGCGACGGAGAGCGGGTAGCATGCCCTCAGGACTGTATCAGTTTCAATCCGCGCTCCCCGCAGGGGGGAGCGACGCCGCTGCCCCGACGACGCCGCCGCGATACGCCAGGTTTCAATCCGCGCTCCCCGCAGGGGGGAGCGACGCATCTTCATCGCGGAAGATGACCCGCTGGCGGCGTTTCAATCCGCGCTCCCCGCAGGGGGGAGCGACGGCAGGTCGATGTACTGCTGCCAGGTGTAGCCGCAGTTTCAATCCGCGCTCCCCGCAGGGGGGAGCGACACCAGGACGCACTGTATGCGGAGACGCAAGGCAAGTTTCAATCCGCGCTCCCCGCAGGGGGGAGCGACCGCAACATATGGGGGGTGCAGACTTTGCACACACCATATCTGGTGGTTCTTGTTTGCGATTCTGCGATATTGTCCTTAGTTTGTCAATTGAGTATGCGGTTGTTAAGGTGCCGGACGCCGCGAACCTGAGCGTGATAAGATGTTTGCTTTGGGTTCGCAGTTGTGGGTTAGATAATGATCGGCCCTTCGAGGTCAATTGAAGGTTTGGCACCGATATGCTCTACACGGTCATTCCAGTTGTTGCCCAGATAGTAAAACCTGAGGCTGTCGCTTTCGGGGTCTATGGCCTTGATCAGCAGGTTCTTCAGTATCTTGAGTTGAGCGTCATCAATCAGGCACTCAAAGACAGAGTTTTGTACGCGCTGGCCATAGTTTTGGCAATGTCTGGCAACATGGCGCAGCCGTTTCTGTCCTTCAGGTGTAGTGGTGTTGACATCGTAAGTGATCAAAACCATCACGGGAGGCCTCCTAACTCCAGAAGAAGGGAGGGTAAGCGTCTAGATCGCCGCGCAGATAGCGTGCAAGCAACTGGGCCTGGACGTGTGGGATCAGCCCGAAAGGCATGCGTTCTCCGAGGAAAGGGTGTACGATTTCATCCTTTTTTCGTTCCTGCCAGGCAACGATCACGCTTTTGCGCGTGTCATCGTCCATCAACACACCACCACTTTCTTTTCGGACAAAGCCGCTGCCATTGATCTGCTTACGATTGACGAGAGATAACGCTAATCGATCGGCAAACACGGGCCGCAGCTCTTCCATGAGATCAAGCGCTAACGAAGGGCGACCGGGGCGGTCAACGTGAAGGAAGCCCGCCTGAGTATCCAACCCGACCACTTCGAGGGCAGACACGACCTCATAGGTCAACAGCGAATAGAAGAAGGACAGCAGGGCATTCATGTTGTCTCTTGGGGGGCGGCGGTTGCGATCCGTGAAAAAGAAATCCTCCTTCTGATGCAAGATCAGGTGGCCGAAGACGCGGTAGTACTGTTTGGCGGCGCTGCCTTCCAGCCCGCGCAGGGTGTCGATAGTTGTAGCCTGGCGGATGGCGGACAGGGTTTCTTTGAGGAAACCGGAGGCGGCTTGAAGGGTCGGTACATCAACCAGCAGGGCGTGATCGCGCAGGGCGCGCTCGATCACCGTGCGGCTGTTGGCGACCTTAGCCAGCAGGCAAGAGCGGGCAACGGATAGGGAGGCAGCCTCGTCGTGGATGGCGTCATACTGCGTTTTACGCAGCAGCACATTTCCTTTGATCCGCCCGGTTACCCGCGCGAGGAACCGCCCTCCGGGGTCGAGAAAAGCCAGGGGGATGTTCCGGTCGGCACAGGCTCCCATGAGAGCCGGGCTGACTCCTGGGTAGTTAAAACAGACGATACCCTGAAGGTTATGTAAGGGGAGTTGCAGGCAATTTACCTCATCTTTCCTGATGACTACGGTTTCGCCGTCGAGGGCAAGGTAAGCTTCGGGTGTAGTGACGTACAGCACATTGCCCAGTTTCCGCATTACTCAAGCTCCTCAAGGAATTTCTGGATGTAGCAAGACGCTGAAAGAGTCTTTCCCTGCAGGGTCGGCAGGCAGAGTTCAGCCAGCGAACATGATCGACAGGCTTTGGAGGGTTTGACGCGCGGGGTGTATCCACGCTGAAGGTAGTCGTGCATTTCGTGAGCCGCGTTGTATACCAAAGCGCGTAACCCGTCGGTGAAATCTATCTTGATGCGATGGCGTGTTTGCCCATAGAAGATGTAACCGTGCGGGATGGAAGTGAGCAGCATCTCTTCCAGGCAGATGGCCTGTGCACAAAGCTGGGCCTCATCGCACGGGTCATGTTTTTCGTGTCCACGTTTGTATTCGATGGGCGCGGGCTGGAAGAGGCCCGCGCGCTGTGGCAACGAGATTCCTTCGTCGGCGGCAGCGAATTCGACTACGTCACAGATGCCGGTTAAGCCGAGCGAAAGTGACGCGACCGGCACCGACCGGGCAATGATCACGTCTCCACGTTTTTCGGTGAAGAAGGGATCATCGACCCGGTGGTGCAGCAGGTGACCATCGACAGTGAGCGCGTTGTCTTTCCACAGTTGCTCCACGTGGATCAGCGCCCACTGTCGCCTGCAGAACACAAAATGCTGGATGCCGGAGAGCGGCAAGCAGTCTTCGGGCAGGTATTCGGTCATATCATCTCAATAAGCTCGACCCCTTGGGGTAGGCCATCGTAGTGGATGGAGACCTCGTAATCCGAGAAACTGCGCGGCACAGTGACATCGGGATAGCGGCGGACGGTAACGCGCTCGAAGAGTGCATGGGAGGGGGCATTACCGAGATCGCTCTGATGCTTGAAGACGATCAGTTTGCGAGTGGCCATCTTGCCGCGAGCAGCCGAATGATCGTGTTCAAACATGTTGGCGAGCGCTTCCCAGAGCAGATTGAGGTCTTCGTCGGAGAAGCCGGTGCCCTTGTGAGGATCGTTGGCGAGTTTGGCCGAGACATATCCTTCGGCGCGGTAGAGGCCGTAGGGCACGATATGCTTACGGCCCATCGTCCGCTCGTCACTGGCGTCCTCAGCGCGGGTCACTACTTGACGGGTGATGGTGACTTCTTGTTGGGTGATCGGATCGATGCTGCGCGAGAAGTTGATCTGCACCGGCCCGCGCACCTGGCCGCAGTTTACGCCGGTGGTCATCACCGCGCCAAAGGTACGCACATCATAGAAGTTGTCGCACATCCACCGGCGAACGATGTCGACCTCGGCGGGGGACGCTTTTCCGGGTTCGAGGTTGCACGCCAGGTAGGCTTCTTCGTGCTTGGTGTTCAGGGGCGCGCCCTCCTTGATGTAGATGCGGAAGCCGGGGGCGTCGCCCGTGATCAGCTCGACGTAATTGCGGATTTTGCGCTTGATGGCCACATCGGTGACGATGCCATGCCCGGTTTCCGGGTCGATGCGGGGCATATTGCCGGCATCGGGGTCGCCGTTGGGGTTGCCGTTTTCGACGTCGTAGAGCAGGACGAATTCGTAGCGGTTGGTGATGGGACTAGCCATTGTATGTTTCTCCTTGAGATGTGAAAGTTATCGCCAGACTTGTTTGATGCGATTCACTGTATGCGCTGAACACACAGACCATGCTGAAGAACGGTATCACTGGTTTTCCTCACCGGCTTCGGCGTTGGGCGAACCCGATTTTTTGGTGTAGATATCTGCGCGCTGGTGGTAATAGCCCAGGATGAATACGCCCTGTTCATCGAGGGTCAGGCGGGCAGGGATGGGGTTTTGCTCGACGTCGAGGCGAGCCAAAATGTCGCCGATGAGGCGATCCAGGTGCCAGGCATAGGCAGGGTGATCGCTTTTGATTTTTGACAGGTGATGCTGAGACAGCCGCAGCAAAATGGCGAAGACGCTGGCGGGCGAAGCACAGGCGGATGTGAAGTAACGGTCTTTGATGGTGGCTTTTGCTTCGGGGACGGCCTCTTGTTGGGCCTTCTCCAGCACGGCGAACAGCCTGCCAAGCAAGTAGGCCGGGGCGGTGCATTGTTCGTTAAGCGCCATGGTGAGTGCCTCCTGAATGGGGTGTTGAGACTGGTAACGGTATTTGCGAATCAGATATGCCTTGATGGCCGCGGCGCGCACGTAATTGATCTTGTAGATGTACCTGTCGGGGTCATCCATCTCCGCGCGAATGCGGGTGATCAAGGCATTGAACAGGGCGGCAGGGTAGGGGGTGTTGGTGAGTATCGCCCGGAAGAGCGCCCCGGTTAGCAGTGGGGAAGCTGCTCTATCGCGCGATTTCTTCGGCACAGTTTCGTCAACGATTTGGGAAACGCGGATATAGTCGGGCTGGTTGTCCCACTGCTTGACGATCGCCATGTCCTCGTAATGGGCCATGATATTGCCGACAATCCTGGTGAACGGTTCGGAAACGAAGAAACGCACGGAGGCACGGGAGGCATTGGGCGAAAGGCCCAGGATGTAAAACGGAGGGTCTTCATCGCCCAGGTCTGCAAGCAGGGAATCGAGATTGACCGGGCGTGCCTGGCGGACGGTGTCCGCGATGCCTTTCAGTTTTCCCTCCGCTTTCTTGCGGTTATCATGCTGGGCCGCATTCGCATCATCTTCAAAGGT
>DAOUFU010000183.1:0-8301 GCA_034429275.1 Anaerolineae bacterium
GATCAGCTTATGGTCACACCGTCCCGTTACCCTCGGGTCTGGCATATCGCCAAAGTAGTCTTCCAGACTCGTTCGCGCTTGGTCACCCATCTCGCCCTCGTTTCGCTTGTTTGAGATGGATTCTACCGCTCAGCTGCCTTTATCCGAATTTTGATGCGTTTGCCCTGGGGTAGTGAGGATTTCCTGAAGCAGGGGATACTCTTTCACATGCAGCACGAGTTCGTCGATGGTGTTCGAGTCGATGCCGAAGCGATCATAACCGGTATGGGCGACGGTGTGTATTTGCCCTTGGTCAAGAAATGCGACACTGGCCGCGTCGAAATCGACGACTCGCCGAATCTGAACCAGCAGCCGCCTGGAAATTTCGGCAAGGTCGAGCGTCGAAGTGATCGCTGTGCCCACTTCGCGCAGGATTTCCGCTTGCTCGCGCTCGCGGCGCAAGAACATCTCGATGCGGTTGCGCTGAACAATGCCTCCAATGTTGGCAGCCAGCAAAGCGAGGGCGCTTTGGTCGTCTTGAGTCCACACACGCGATGGTTGTTGATCTGCCAAAAACATCAGCCCCCACCATGTTCCACCCACCAGGATCGGGACAAAGAGGGCCGAAACGGTGGAAAGACCCGTTAGTGCGGCGAATGGCTCATCGCGAGAGAAGGTGAACGTCGAACAAACCGTACTGCCCTGCGTGATCTGCTCCACCCAGGGCAACAAGCCAGCAGGCCAGGAACACTCATCTGGGATATGAGGGGCACGATCAACAGGACCAATGCGTGGATCGATCCACCGGCCACGTAGCACAAGAGTGGACTGGTCGGGTGATTCTGATGGTCTGGCCTCGAAAAGCAAGACGCTCGATGCACTCAGGATGATCCCCAACTGCTCCAGGGCGGCATTGACAATTGCCCGACTGGGGATGCCAATATCGAGCATCAAGTTCGTTGTTTCGGAGATGGTTTTGAGCAGCCGTTCATGTTTGCGTTGTTCGGTGATATCGCGTACAACGGCAATGACTTCCTGGTTGGCGGTCGGGCTAAAACGGCATTCGTAGTATCGCAGTCCGTGTGCTTCTTGGATGCTGTATTCCACGAGCGTAGCCGTGTTCGAATGCAGGGTTTCAAAAAACTTGGGGAGGGCTGCATTGGCTGCTTCGGCAGGAATGACGTCTGCAATCCTCTTGCCGATGATGTCTTCGGGTTTGGGCACAAAGTACCCGGCGTTTGGCGGAACATGAAAGTCGAGATATCTGCCCTCACGATCCAGGCGGAACATCATGTCGGGCATGGCTTCGGCCAGGGAGCGGAAGCGCCTCTCGCTTTCGATGATTTTTTGTTCGGCTATTTTGTGCTCGGTGATGTTACGAATGACCACGACGACATCATCGGGCGTATCCGGCACAAGGCGCGCTTCGTAAAACGCTGTGTGATTGTTCCAATCCAGGGAATATTCGAGAACCTGGGCTGTATGAGTTTCTAGCGCACGCTGAAGCGCAGCCTTTGTCTTTTCCGCAATGTCAGGCGGCATGATCTCATCCACCGTGCGGTTGAGAAACTGTTCCGGTGGAACGTACCATTCCTGACTGGATTTTTCGTAGTCGATGAAGCGATTGTGCCTGTCGATGCGCAGAATCAGGTCAGGCAATGCTTCGACCAGTCGGCGGTAGCGGGCTTCACTCTGCTCCAATGCACGCTGGTTTTGCACTTGCGCGGTGATGTCTTCGACCATGACCAGGCCGCCGGTGATCTGACCTTCGGCATCGGTGAGAGGAACACCCTGGATGCGCACGCTGATGACATGGCCGGTTCTCGTACGGAAGGCTTCGCGTTCGAGACTGAATGGCTGGCCCTCCAGCACCTGGCGCAATGGGTCTAGCAGGTCATTTTCGATGATAACCGGATTGTGATCCAGGATTGACATGCCGATAAAGGTCTCGACCGGCACATCATCGGCAATGCGGTTGATACGCAGTTGGGCGCGATTGGCGAGCGTGACACGCCCCTGGCGATCGTAGCTGAATATCCCGATCGGGGCCGTTTCAATCACATTGCGTATGAGCACTGCAAAAGGGTCAAGCAGCGAATCGGTCATGGAATATCCCAACACCCCAAACCGGAGATACGCATCGCCATGCACCGTGTTAAGACGATGGCGTGCCTATCCTGGAATTTGCTTCCGGTTTGCCGGATTCTCGACGCTTCGGAGCCTTGATGAGCGTGCCTTGTTACGAACTGCTCAGGTGTGTGATTTATCGATCAGATCAGAAAGACGGCCCGTTGCGCCAGAAAATGGCGACTCCCCTGTTCCCTATTTTAACAGGTTTTATATGATTGGTTTTCCGCGATCCCGCGATCTGGTCGTAATGCACAAGAATCGCTGAGCAAAACCAACAAGCGCTCTTGAAAATGCTACAATAGGGAAATGCGAAATGCTACAATAGACAGCCTGGAGAGATGAGTCTCGGTCTGGCCGGGACGCATCTAACCACCGGGCAAGGCTGGCCTGGGTGAGCCGGGCTGAACCATAGGCGTTTGGGTCCCAGAGGAGAAACGGCATACATGGCATATAAACATATTGTGGTCCCTGAAGAGGGCGAAAAGATCACCTGCCTGAGCGGTGAGAATTGCATCCCCGATCATCCGATTATCGCGTTTATCGAAGGGGATGGCATCGGCAAGGACATTATGACTGCATCGAAGCGCATCTGGGATGCAGCGGTTGAAAAAGCCTATGGCGGGCGGCGAAAAATCCATTGGATGGAGATTTATGCCGGCGAAAAAGCTGCCGCGCTGTATGACGGCGATTACATGCCCCAAGAAACCTTCGACGCCCTGCGCGAATTCCTGGTTGGCATCAAGGGGCCACTAACTACGCCGGTAGGCGGCGGCTTCCGCAGTCTGAACGTGACGCTGCGCCAGGTGCTCGACTTGTATGCCTGTGTGCGCCCGGTCAGGTGGTATCCTGGCGTGCCAAGCCCGCTGCGCGAGCCGGACAAAGTGGACGTGGTGATCTTCCGCGAAAACACCGAAGACGTGTACGCGGGGATTGAGTTCCAGGCGGGCACGCCCGAAAACGAGCGTTTAGCTCGCTTCCTGCGCGAGGAATTGGGTCAGGAATTCTTTGAAGGGGCCGGGCTGGGCGTCAAGCCGATCAGTGCCTTTGCCACCAAGCGCTTGATGCGGTTTGCGCTGCGCTATGCCATTCAGCGTGGGCGCAAGAACATCGCCATCATGCACAAAGGCAATATTATGAAGTTCACTGAGGGCGCGTTCCGCAACTGGTGCTACGAAGTGGCCAAAGAAGAATTCGGGGATGTGACCATCACCGAGGATGAGCTGTGGTCTCAGTATGACGGCAAAATGCCCGAAGGCAAGATTTTGATCAAGGACCGCATTGCTGACATTACCTTCCAGCACATGCTGCTGCGGCCTTCGGAGTTCGATATTGTGGTTTCGCCCAACCTCAACGGCGACTATCTCTCGGATGCGCTGGCTGCCGAGGTGGGTGGAGTCGGGATCGCGCCCGGCGCGAATATCGGTGACCATGTGATGCTGTTTGAGGCCACGCACGGCACGGCACCCAAGTATACCGATCTCGACCAGGTGAACCCTGGCTCGCTGATGTTCAGCGGCGTGATGATGTTGGAATTCATGGGCTGGTGGGAGGCGGCGGAACTGGTCAACCAGGGGTATATCAAGACGCTGGCACAAAAGACCGTGACCTACGACTTCGCGCGCCAGATGGAAGGCGCACGAACTGTCAAGACCAGCGAATTCGCCACACATATTATCAATAACATGAGCGTCTGACCGATTGTCTGTCTTGTAAGAAGACCGACTCAACAGCACACAGAGCGGAGAGGGCCAAAAGCCTTCTCCCTCTGTTTTTTACGGCTCTTCGACAGATTCGGGTTGGGCGGCGACCAGGGCGATGAAGAAAGTTGCTCCTTCGCCGGGAGTGCTCTCCGCCCAGGTGCGCCCCCCATGTGCAAGGGCGATATGGCGCACTATCGCCAGGCCGAGGCCGGTGCCCTCGCGGCGCGCGCGGTCCACCTGGTAGAAGCGCTCGAAGATACGAGGCAGCTCATCGGCAGGGATACCCGGTCCGTTGTCCTTGATCGCCAGGATAACCTCATCATCTGCTTTTGAGGCTGAAATCGTCACCTGGCCATGCTCACCGCTGAACTTCAGCGCATTGTGCACGATGTTTTTGATCGCACGTTGAAGTGTCAGGTTGTCGGCCAGGACAACTGTGCCCGGCTCAATCGTATTGGTAATGGTCTGGTGGCGGCTTTCGGCCAGAGGGGCCAGCTGCGCCGTACTTTCTTCGACAACATCCCAGAGATCGATGGGCAACAACCGAACCGGCATCTGGCCCGATTCGATCAACGAGAGGTCGCGAATCTCCTGCACAAGCAGCGTGAGGGTGTCTACTTCGCGCCGGATGTCCTTTATCAGTTTGTAGGCTGGTTTGAACTTGTGCTTGAGGGGCGTTGATAGAATGGTCTCGGTCAGCAGCCCGATATTGGTAATCGGCGTACCAAGCTCGTGCGTGATATTGGATACCATTTCGCGGCGGGCACGCTCAAGACGCTGAAGCTCAGTTACGTCGCGTAGGATCAGGATGTTGAGGATGTGGCTTTCGGATTGGATATTGACCGCCCTGGCTTGGAAGATACGTTTCTCGTGCTCGATCCGCCGCTCGACGCTTTCGCCATGCAGTTTCTCGGCGTCGGCGAGCAGGGCTTCGAGTTCAGAATGGCGCAGCGCAGCGATGAGCGTGTTACCGGTAGGGTTGCGTCCTAAAAGCTGCACTGCAGCCGGGTTAACCAGCAGAATCTTTTGCTGCCCGTCAGCAACTATCAGCACATCATCCACTGCCTTGAGGATGCTCTCGTGGAGCAATACCGCCTGAGCAAGCTGTTGGCGCAGATCGCGCAGAGAATTGGCAGCAGTTATGCGGCCTTGCTGGGCTTCAGATTGAAGAGCACGCAATCGCCAGGCCAGGATCGCCGCCGCTATCGCGGCCAGGATGGCCACCATCCAGGCAATACTCATGAATGTTACCCCTCAAAACGATAGCCGACGCCGCGCACTGTTACGATACGCTGAGGCCGGGATGGGTCATCTTCGATCTTCTCGCGCAGCCAGCGCACATGGACATCGACGGTTTTGGTCTGCCCGCTGTAGTCATAACCCCACACTCGCTCCAGCAAAAGATCGCGCGAGAGCACAGCTCCCCGGTTGCGCATCAAGGTGGCCAGCAAATCGAACTCCTTGTGCGTCATGCGCAGTTCCTCGCCGCCACGTGTCGCACGCCGCCCGATCAGATCAAGCACCAGGTCACCAGCTTCAAGTTTATCTACGACGGCGCGCGCAGAAGGGGCGCGCCGCATGACGGCGCGCACGCGGGCCAGAAACTCGCCGAGGCTGAAAGGTTTGACGATGTAATCATCTGCGCCGATCTCCAGCCCAACGATACGGTCAACTTCGCTTCCGCGCGCGGTTAAGATCATGATCGGCACGTCGGACTCATTGCGGATGATGCGACAAACGGAGAGGCCGTCGAGACTCGGCAGCATCACATCTAACACAATCAGGTCGGGTGATTTTTCGCGGGCCAGGGTGAGAGCCTCGCTGCCATCGGCGGTCTGGACCACGTTGTAGTCTTCTTTGGAAAGATTGTAGGCTAACGTTTTTCGGAGGGTATCGTCATCTTCCACGAGCAGGATTGTTTTCATCGCATGGGCATCCTCACACCCGCATGTCCCCAACCATTGATCGATCTTACCGTGTTTCGATGGTTATCGGCGATTATTTCTGTTTAAAGTTTCTTAATGGCTCGTGAGGGAGAATCGTCTCGAAAGTCGCCAGGGATACCCCCAAAAAGGTTAAATGCTTCCACGAAATATGGTGCTATCGTTGACCTGCTGCGTGCCCCTCCGGCGCTACAACTCCACGCTGCTAATCAGGCGCGCAGCAGGCCCAATAGAACGAATCTTGTGGGTGCTAGAAGTTCTTCACCGCCTCTTCGGGAGTATCGAAGATGGCCGAGAAGCGATCGAACCCGACGATTTGCAGCACCCGCCGGACTTTGGGCGGCAAAGCGGCCAGCCGCAGGTCACCGCCGTGTGCCCGGTTCTGGGTGATCACGTCGGCCAGCGTGCGCAGTGCAGCGCTGTTGATGTAGTGGACCTGTGCCATATCCATGACGATTTTATATTTGCCGTCATTGACTGCTTTGTGCAGGATTTCGTCGAGCCGGATCGCGCCCTCGCTGTCGATCCGCCCATCAACCGCAAGGATCGTGATACCGTTTTCTTGCCGTTCCGTGATGTTCATGCACCTTCCACTCCTCATCATAAGGACCGCTTCCTGGATCATGGCGCGGGATGCGCACGCATTCCACGCGTCATGGCTGCACACTCATTCAGCAGTCTGACCAGCGCATCCGGGCTATGGTTGCCCGGCCCAACCTGATAGCTTAGAACCTCGATTCGCGCATCCTGCCGGGGTGCACGACGTATAAGATGATGACAACATCGGGTATTGAGAAAACCGACTGTCGTTAAAACAATGTAGCCGAACCATCACATCGTTTTAAATCATACCTCGTATAGTCTTAATGCCTCAAGTGCTTGTTTAAGCGACCAATAGTCATTTACGGTGCGGACATTTGCCCTGTGTTCGCCAAGTCACAGCCGGTATAATCTATCCAGGAATGGGTCTGGCGCGAGGAGTTATATGAACACGGAACGGTTGTTTCAAAGCCTGATCAGTCTTGATCCAGCAGAGATTGACACGGTTTTTGGGATGGAAGCCGAGCTCCGTTTCCCTGAAACGGTTCTGCCGCTGGCACCGGTCAAGCGAGTCGTGCTCATTTCCGAGGCGTTTTACCCCAAGGTTGATGGTGTTTCCAAGACCGCCTACCTGACGCTGCGCTATTTGCAGCAAACAGGCCGGGAAGTGTTGGTCCTGGCTCCTGACACTTCTCCTACACACGTTGGTCCGAGTCGCGTAGTGGCGCTGCGTTCGCTGGGGCTGCCCTTTGCGCCGGAGACACGCGTGGCGCTGCCGCCGTCGCTGTCGATTGGGCGCTACCTGGAGGAATTCCAGCCCGATTTGATCCACATGTTCAGCCCGGCGCTCATGTCGGTATCGGGTATGCACGCCGGGCGACGCCGCAGTATCCCGGTCGTCGCCAATTACCAGACCGATTTGCCTGCCTATACGCAGCATTATGGGTTCGAGTTCCTCACCGGGGCGATGCGCTACTGGCTGCGCTACATTCATAACGGCTGCCACCTGACACTGGTGCCGTCCTACTTCACCATGCGGCAGCTTCGCGCCCAGGGGTATCGCCGGATGCGCATCTGGCGGCGAGGCGTGGATTCGGACCGCTTCAACCCGATACATCGCTCCGCCACCATGCGCCAGCGCTTGCTGAACGGGCGCGATCCTGATTCGCTGCTGGTGATTTATGTGGGCCGGTTGGCCACCGAAAAGCGCGTTGACTTGCTGGTGGATGTAGCCCGGCTACCTGGTGTGGCGCTGACCATCATTGGGGATGGTGCCCAACGCGAGGAGCTGGAGCGGACATTTGCCGGTACAGACGCGTACTTCACGGGCTACATGTACGGAGAAGACCTCTCGCGCGCGTTTGCCAGTGCGGATGTGTTCACCTTCACTGGCCCCAGCGAGACGTTTGGCCAGGTGGTGCAGGAGGCGCTTGCCTCTGGATTGCCTTCAGTCATCATTAACCAGGGCGGCATCACGGATCTGGTGACTGATGGGGTGACTGGCTATCAATGCCCGGATAACCCCAAAGCATTTGCAGAGGCCATCGCGTATCTTCGGGATAACCCCGAACTGCGCAAAACCATGTCAGAAAACGCGCGGCGAGAGGCTGAACAGAATCCATGGGAAGCCATCATGGTGCAGCTTGAGGGGTATTATGCAGAAGCGGTGGAGCTGAACGAGCGATATGAGCGCGTCTATCATATCCCCGAAATGCTCCATCGCCCTCTGCCATCCTTCCTCAACTGGATGGATCGGGCGCGTCCCGGCCCGATGGGATAGGTTTGATCGAGGCTTCTCGGAGAAAAACAACCGGCCACCAGATGTTATGGTGGCCGGTATGCATATCAAACGGGGAAGGGGACTATTCTCCCGCCGGAACGTAGTCGATGAACCACTTGTGGTAGAGGAAATCGAGGAAGCCATCGGCTTTGACGCTGGCGATGGCAGCATTCAATGGGGCGACGTATTCGCTGCCTTTGGGGAAGATGAAGCCCATTTCGTCTTTCTG
>DAOUFU010000184.1:0-4814 GCA_034429275.1 Anaerolineae bacterium
GCGATGGCGATGGCTTTGCGCGTACCGACCAGGACGACCAGCTTCTTTGCCCGCGTGACTGCCGTATACAGCAGGTTACGCTGAAGCATCATGTAGTGTTGCGTGACGATGGGCATGACCACGCACGGGTATTCGCTTCCCTGGGCACGGTGCACACTGATGCAGTATGCGTGGGTCAGTTCGTCGGGTTCCGACCAGTCATAATCCACGCGGCGCTCATCAATTTCAACCGTCATCACCTGATTGGTCATATCGAAGCCAAAGATGCGCCCGATGTCACCGTTGAAGACATCTTTTTCGTAGTTGTTGCGCATCTGGATCACTTTGTCACCCTGGCGGAAAAGGTGCCCACTCAGTCGGCGCTCAGCTTTGCGTCCGCGCTCATTCCCGTTCAAAACGGCTTGCAGGCGCTCGTTCAACGCGGCGACGCCCACCGGCCCACGATACATCGGCGCGAGCACCTGGATGTCGGTTATGGGATCGAACCCGAACCGGTCCGGAATGCGGTTTTGTACGACATCTACCAGCAGTTCCGCGGCCTTTTCGGGGTCCTCTTCCACGAAGACAAAAAAGTCGTTGCTCTGGTTGCTGGTATCCGGAGTTTCTCCCCGGTTGATGCGGTGCGCATTGCGAATGATCTGGCTGGTTTCGGCCTGGCGGAAAATCACATCCAGACGGGTGACCGGCCCGGCTTCGCTGCGGATCACATCATGCAGCACGTTGCCCGCGCCCACACTGGGGAGCTGATCTACGTCGCCCACCAGCAGCAGGTGAGTCTCCGGTTCGATGGCCTTGAGCAGGTTGTAGAACAGGTGAAGATCCAGCATCGAGGCTTCATCCACGATGATCATATCGGCGTCGAGCGGGTGTTCTTCGTTGAATAGAAAGCCCTGCTCGGCGGGCTTGAAGCCCAACATGCGGTGAACAGTACGGGCGGGGTGGCCGGTCGCTTCGGTGAGCCGCTTGGCTGCGCGCCCGGTGGGCGAAGCGAGCATGAAGGAATGCCGTGTGCGTTCCAGCACGGCGATCACACTGCGGAGAGTCGTCGTTTTGCCCGTGCCGGGGCCGCCGGTCAGGATGCTGATCTTGTGGGTCAACGCCGCTTTGACGGCTTCCGCCTGTTGGGCAGAAAGCTGGACCGGGCTGGTGCTGGCGATCTCGTGAAGAAGGGCATCAAGGTCGCGGCGGCGCAGATCTGCAAGGCGACTGCCCGGTGTACCGGTCATCAACCGGAGTCGGTTGGCCACCCCTTTTTCGCTGAAATAGAGCGGCGGCAGGTACACGGCCTCGACGCGCTCGGCCTCACCGGGCACCGGCTCAATCATGATCTCACTGCGCGCGGCTTGCTGAGTCACGATTTGCTCCACTACGGTAGAGTCCACACCCAGCATCTCTGCCGCGGCTGTCACCAGTTCATCGCGGGGCAGGAAGACATGACCGTTATCCGTCGCTTCGTTGAGAGTGTGGGCGATTCCGGCGGCGATACGGCTGGGGGCATCGTGGGGAAGTCCCAGGTCCTGAGCAATCTTGTCGGCAGTCTTGAACCCGATGCCAAAGATGTCTGCCGACAGGCGGTAAGGATCGCGGCTGACAATGGCGATCGACTGGTCGCCATAGGTTTTGTAAATCTTGACTGCCAGCCGGGTTGTCACTCCGTGGCCCTGCAGGAACAACATCACGTCTTTGATATGCTGCTGCTCCACCCACGCCTGACCGATCAGGCGGGCGCGGTGCTGACCGATGCCGGGCACTTCGCGTACCCGGTTGGGGGTGCGATCCAGGATATCGAGCGTTTCCTCGTTGAAATGCTCGACGATGCGCCTGGCCATGATCGGACCGATCCCTTTGATCAGGCCGCTGCCAAGATAGCGCTGGATGGCCTCTGCCGAGGCCGGGCGTGTGGTAGTCACCGTTTCGGCACGGAACTGCCGCCCGTGCCGGGGATGGTTGGACCATTCGCCTTCCAGCCGCACGCTTTCGCCAGGCTGAAGTTCGGGCATGGTGCCGACCACGGTCACCAACTGCTCCCGGCCCAGCATGAGCTGGTGAGGGCGCAGGCGCAGCACGCAATAGCCAGTCTCGTCGTTATAGTAGGTGATTCGCTCAACCGAACCGGTCAGAACATCTGGTGATTTCACAGGCTGCTCTCTGGCCCCTGGGCCGATAGTCTGGCGTGCTGGGCGCGCCGGGTTTGGCGTCGGGCGCGGCATCTGATATTCTACCAAAGGGTTGAATAGAAGGGAGATTCGCATGACACAACCTGTAACCTTGCATTATGTGGACCAGGGTGCCGGTGTGCCGGTGGTGCTGCTGCACGGTTTCCCGCTCGATCATTCTATCTGGCAGGCCCAGATTGACGACTTGAGCCGGTCATATCGGGTGATCGCGCCGGACCTGCGAGGCCACGGCCACAGCCCGGTTGTGGCAGGTACGGCGTCGATGGAACTGCTGGCCCGCGACGTGATCGCCCTGCTGGATCACCTGGAGATCGCTCAGGCGGTATGGGTGGGTCATAGCATGGGCGGATACCTGACGCTGGCGGCCCTGCGAATCGCACCAGAACGCATCCGAGGTGTGGGCCTGGTCGCGACTCATCCATATGCCGACTCGCGGGAAAAGTGTATGCAGCGCTTGCAGGATGCCTCGCGCGTGCTCGAAGAGGGAGTGGGTGGAGTGGCGGACAATATGCTGGCGGTGTTGTTCGCGCCCGATGTCGATCCACAGTCCGAGATGGCACAGCGCATTTATCGCCTGATGTTGGAGACCAGCCCCGAAGGCGTAGCGAGTGCGCTGCGCGGCATGGCCGAACGACATGACGAAACAGAAACTCTGCGCGCCCTGCGTGTTCCCGCGACGGTGGTTGTGGGCGAATCTGACCGGCTGGTCAAGGTGGAGACGGCTCAGGCGGTGGCCGAGATGATTCCAGGGGCGCGCTGCGTCATCCTGGAGAAGGCGGGGCACATGCCGATGCTCGAACAACCCGGCGCAACTACGGCGGCGCTGCGCGATTTAATGGCGCTGGCGGGCGGCTGAACCGGAAGCATCGCCCCGCCTGTGCGCTCATTGTTGAGATTGCGCCAGTTGATGTATACTGAGACCGGATGTCTGGCGCGTTCAGCGACGGCCTGCGCTCCTATGTGGAGCGGCTCTGTCGTGCCCCGTTGTTCTAAAGCTGCCATTTCACCGAGAATACCTTATGGCCTTTGACGATCCTTTAATTAACCGCAAACTGGGCGACTATACCATTGTTTCGCTGCTGGGGCGGGGTGGGATGTCGCGCGTGTATCGCGGCTTTGACGAAAACCTGCAGCGTTATGCGGCGGTCAAGGTCATAAGTGGTGATTTTGCCACGACCACCGAAGAGGAATATACGCGCCGGTTCACCAGTGAAGCCCGTGCTATCGCGCGCCTGCGCCACCCCAACATTGTCGGTGTATATCAGTTTGGGCGCACCGAGGGCATTTATTACATGGCCCAGGTGTTTCTCGAAGGCTACGATCTGCGCACACTGCTCAAAAACTACGCCGATCAGAACCGGCGCATGCCCTATGACGAAGTGCTGCGCATTGTGCGCGATGTGGCCAGTGCGCTCGATTATGCACATGGGCAAGGGGTCATCCATCGCGACATCAAGCCCAGCAACATCATGCTCGAAAAAACCACCGGGCGCGCGATCTTGATGGATTTTGGGTTGGCGATGAGCGTGCACGAGGGTACGATGGGGGATACCTTCGGCAGCGCGCATTATATTGCCCCGGAACAGGCGATCTCATCGGCCAAGGCAGTGCCCCAAAGCGACCAATACTCGCTGGGCATCGTGATTTACGAAATGCTGACGGGGAAAGTTCCTTTTGATGACCCGTCGGTAATGAGTGTGGCGCTCAAACATCTGAACGAAGTTCCCCCGCCGCCGACCATGTACAACCCGGACATGCCTCCGGCAGTGGAAGCTGTGATCCTCAAAGCGCTCAGCAAAGACCCTAACCGTCGGCATCCCAATGTCAGCGCGCTGGCCCAGGCGCTAGAAGACGCCTTCACCGGGGCGATGGGACAAGCGGCAGGGGCGAGTTGGCCCAGTGCTCCGGCGCTTGACTCGCGGCCTACGCCGGTTGTCAAGCCCGCTGCGCTGGCCCCATTACGCGCGGAGAGCGATGAGAGCGAGCATCCGGCGGGCGGGATCATCAGCCGGTTTGCGCGCCGTCGCGCTCAGCGGGAGCAAGAAGCCGCGCTCAACCGCCCGGTGGATGAAAGGGCGGTCCTGCTCGACGATCAATCCCTTGACTCGCTGCTGCAAAATATGGAGCGCCCGCTCAATTCTACTGACACCCAGGGCCAGTTCCGCGTGAGCGATTCATTGTTTAGCCGCCCCGTGTCGGAAAAGTCGGTGAGCGTGGCTGCAACTTCGCACCGTGCTCGCCGCGAGCGTTCGCGGTGGCGATGGGTGCTCGCTTTGTTGATCATTCCCATCGTGGGGAGCGCGGCCTGGTTTGCATTCGACCTGGATCAGCAGGGCAAAGAGAACGATTCCGGAGGTGTCTCGATCGCTGCCAGTGTCACCGGCACAGCATCGGCTCAGCCTGGAACGCCGGTGGAAGGTCTCATAACGGCGACCGCCACCCTGTCAGCGACTGCTACCCAGTCGGCGACTGCCACACAGGCAGCGACGGCTGCCCCGGCAGCAACGGATCGGCCTACAGCCACGCGGGAGGCAACCGAGGCTGCGGGGATCGTGCTCGATGCGACCCAGACAGCCGCGCAGACTGCAACCCACACGCCCACCCGCCCCGCCGCGACTGCAACCCCAACCGCACCAC
>DAOUFU010000185.1:0-3704 GCA_034429275.1 Anaerolineae bacterium
TGAGGCCGGACTCTCGCGGGGCACCATAGCCGGTTATTGTCTCAACGTGCACGAGCGTACGGCGAAACGGCGGCGTGAACTTTCATGAAATATACCCCCCGCGGGGCAAAAGTGTGTCCTCCCCGGCAACCTATGCTACACTAGTGCGCGTGTATATGTCATGCGCGCCCGGACGCCGTCCTGCAAAGCTGCCCTATGCCCAGCCCTTCGGTGGTCTTTAGCTTCATCCTGGCAACCCTCTATGGTGCAGCCTTCCACCTGCTGAGCGGCGGCGATGCGCGGCGGCTGGCGCTGTTCCTGCTGGCGGCCTGGTTAGGATTCGGCCTGGGCCAGGGCTTTGGCGAAGCCGTGAATTTCACCGTGTTCGATATCGGCCCGCTGCATGTCCTTCCGGCGACGGTGGGGGCATGGCTGGCGCTGGTGATGGCCCGCATCCTGACTCGTCATCCCAGCCGCCGCCGCTGAACCTGACCTGGGCTTTCCACGTGGAGAAACCGTGATGACCGCCTCGACACCCCCCGATCAACCTGCTGCCGAAGAGACCAAATCCGGGCGCTCGCCCGTCTTTTACGTGATGCTGGCTGTGGGCGGCTTCATCGCGCTGTCCCTGCTGATCCTGATCCTCGCCCTGGCCCTCGCCCTCTTTGCCGATCTCGACCGCTCGGCCTATTGGGTGGGCATCATCCGCGATGTGTTCATCATCTTCCTGGCACTCGAAGGCATGGTCATGGGCGCAGCCCTGATCGTGCTGGTGCTCCAGGTCGCGGCCTTGCTCAACCTGGTCCAGCAGGAAATTCCGCCCATCGTCGATAACGCCCACGAGACGGTCACCACCGTACGCGGCACCGCCCAGTTCATCAGCAGCAGTGTCATCGGCCCCATCATCACGCTCGGAGCCGCCACTGCTGGCCTGGGCGCGCTGCTCCGCGAACTGAGCGGCATCCGCCGCAATGTCCGCAAAGCCGACCAGGCCCGGCAGACCAAACAGGCACAGTCTCCATCCACCGATTCGGCGGGCGCTCCCAAAGCCTAGCCGCGCCCGACTCTCCGGCGCGAGAAAAGAGCACGATATGAAGCAGCACTCCACCCACAACGACGATACCGCCGCCAGCTTCGTCAGCGGCCTGGTCCTCGGCCTGCTGGTCAGCGCACCGATCGCCGCCTGGCTGTCGCCGCGTTCCGGCCCTCAGGTGCGCAGCGATATCCGCCAGCGCGGCATGGTGATCCGCCGCCGCACTGCCGAGGTTATCCGCAAGCCCATCACCGCCATCCAGTCGCAGATCACCGACCTGCGCGGCGACTCGATCGCCGACCTGCTGGATGAAGGCAAGCGGCTCGCCCGCCGCCACATGGAGTCCCCGGCAGAACCTGATGAGAGTGCCCGATAGGGGTAGACCGATGGCGCATTCCCTGCCGCCAGAACCGGATTCCGCCCCTGCCCCCACGCCGTCTTCAAGCCCCGCACCGCGCCGCATGACACGCCGGGCCTTTTTGTCGCTCTCGGTTGGGTCGTTGGCAGCCGCCGCCGGGTTGGGTGGATACGCCTTCATGGGGGAGCCGCACGACGGGGAAACCGTCGAGATCGCGCTGACCCTTCCGCGCCTGCCCGCCGGCTTTGATGGCCTGCGCCTGGTCCAGATCAGCGATCTGCATCATGGCCGCTTCGTCTCCGAGGATTACCTCTACGACGTGATCGATCGCGTCAATACGTTTCAGCCGGATGTCATCGCCATCACGGGCGACTACGTCAACTTCGACGCCCTCGACCGCGCCCAGCGCCTCGTACCGATGCTTCAGCGCCTGCGCGCGCGCGAGGCCGTCGTCGGCGTGATGGGCAATCACGACCACTGGGCGAATGCCCCCATTATGCGCGCGGTGGTCGCCGAGGCTGGTGTGAATGACCTGCGAAACACGGTGACCGCCGTCCGGCGCGGCGCAGACTCGCTCTTCCTCTGCGGCGTGGACGATTACCTGGAGCGCCGCGCCCGCCTGAACGATGTGCTCGGCCAGCTTCCGCCCGGCCCCTGCGCCATCCTGCTCGCCCACGAGCCGGACTTCGCCGACATCAGCGGCCCGACCGGGCGCTTCGATCTCCAGATTTCCGGGCACTCACACGGCGGGCAGGTGCGTCTGCCTGGCATCGGCCCGATCGTCCTGCCGCGCTACGGCCAGAAATACCCCTCCGGCCACTACACAGTTGGCACCATGCACCTGTATACCAACCGGGGCATCGGCGTCACTCCGCCGCCGGTTCGTCTCAACTGCCGCCCGGAGATCACGGTATTCACCCTGCACAGCGGGAACCAGAGCGGGTAGCGCGGGGAAACAAACAGGGCGGGCACTGACGGCCCGCCCCATGGCCCGATCGAAAGAATTACTGCGCGAACTTCTGCACGAAATAATCCGGGTTGAGCTTCTCGCCTGTAGCAAATTCCAGCGCATCATTCCAGTGCAGAGTCGCACCCGGCGCAAAGATTCGCGTGCGGAACCACTCTCCCACTTCCGCGCGGCCCACTACCCCGCCGAGATTCGCCCGCAGCCACCCCTCCCACTGCAGCGACATCATCCGCCCCAGCAGATAATTGTGATAATAGGCCGGGGCCAGCGCGATGTGATACTTGGTCGCCCAGTCGGGCTGCAATTCGCGCCCTTCCGGCTTATTGAGGAACTGGTACTTCTGCACCAGTTCCCACCATGCCGCGTCGAGATCGCAGCCGGGATCGTCGTAGAGCATCCGCTCGAAGTGCACCACCACCATCACCCACCGGGCGATGATCAGCTCTTCCAGCCGCATCCGCGCCTGCCCCGCCGCGCCGATCTGCTCCGCCTCTGCCTGCGGCGCGCCGCGTACCTGGCGGTGCCATTCCGGGTCCAGCGTTACCGATCCCATCAGCAGGGCCATCGCCTCGGTGCTCAGAATATGCGGCACCGTGCGCAGCAGCCAGGGCAGCGACTGCGGAATGTACTTGTCATACACACCGTGCCCCAGTTCGTGCAGCAGCGTATCCATCCAGCGCAGAGTCGGCTGAAGGTTGCACAGCACCCGCACGTCACCCTCGCGGTCCACGTGCATACAAAACGCGTGCTGATCCTTGCCCTCGCGCTCATACAGGTCGCTGCGCCCCAGGATGTCGCGCACCTCCAGCCCCAGCCCATCATACGTCTTGAGCGCCAGCGCTTCCAGGTTCGCCCCCTCGAACAGCCGGTTGAAATCGACCGTGCCCACCATCGGCGCTTGCTGGAAGAACGGCTCGGCATAGTGCCAGGGCATCAGGGCGCCCACCGGCACATGGTAGCGTGTGCTCAGCTCGGCATCCAGTTCGGCTTTGGCCTGCCGGAAGGGTTCATCCCTCTTGGCCGCCAGGTCAGCCAGCATGGCGAACAGCCATTCCGGGGCGAGCTCATCCAGCGCCAGGCTCATCTGGTGGAAGTTCGCATAGCCCATCCGCCGCGCGCCCTCGTTGCGCAGCACCGCCAGCCGCCGGATGTCGCCCGCAATTCGCGGGCCGATGGCCTTGCTGTCTTCCCAGGCTTCGCGCCGCACCGCAGCATCCGTCTCCGTGCGCAGCACCGCGGCGATGGCGTTCGCCGTCAGCCGCTTGCCGCCGACTTCCGGGCGAAAGTTGGTGTGGGCATCCACCAGCGACTGCGACAGCGCGCTCATCTCGTCAATCGTGGCAGGAGCGCGCTGGTTGCGCGCGAAC
>DAOUFU010000186.1:0-9585 GCA_034429275.1 Anaerolineae bacterium
TCATAGACTCGCGGCGTTTGCGGCTGACAGCGTTCGATGACAGCCAGATAGATGGCGATTTCGAGGCGCTCGCTCTGAACCAGGTCAAACGGCGTTTCTTTCAGCCGGTGTTCTAGGCGAGCCTCATATTCCGGCGAGGCGAACCGGCGCTGCATATCGGCTTGCGAAGAGAACAACAGGTCCTTCAGACGCTCCTGAAGAGTACGCTGCGGCGGGGAACCAATCTCAATGGCCGTGCAGAACTGCTCCAACGTGGTCCGGTGGGCGGCCAGCGTATCTGGATCGGCAAAGGCCAGCAGATGAACTTCGTGACCGGCAGCATGAACGCCGCGCATCAGGCCATTGATGCGCAGTGCGCCGCGGGCGTGCGGGGGTTCGGGGAGTTGGGCGGTCAGAAACAGGATGCGCATGGGCATTTCATCTCTTCGGGCAGAGGGAGCCGCGCAAATTGGAGTCAGGCAAAATGATTACTGGACGGCATGATATGTTTCGAGCACACGGCGAGCAGTCGCGTGCCCCGATAACTCGGCGGCACGGGCTAGCCCGCGCGCGCGCAGGTCTGCATACAGATGATCGTCCGACAAGACGCGGGCCAGTCCATCGGCGATACTGGATGGATCATCGGGATTGACCAATATCCCCGCATCGCCAACCACTTCAGGAAGCGAGCTGCGGTCAGCCACAACTGGCGGCGTGCCGCAAGCCATCGCTTCAAGCGCAGTGAGACCAAAGCCCTCATAATGAGACGGCAGCGCCAGCACGCGCGCGCCGCTGTAGAGGGCAGGAAGATCGTGCCAGGCAGGGTTTTCGAGCCAGATCAGGTGATCGGTCAGGTTAAGAGCGGAGATGCGCGCGAAGATGTCGTCATAGAGCCAGCCGCGCCGTCCAGCCAAAACCAATGGTGGCACATCGGGGTTTCGCTGCCGAAGGTGGTGATAGGCATCGAGCAGGCCGGGGATGTTTTTTCGCGGCTCAAAGGTTCCCACAAACAAAATGTACTTTTCTGGAAGACCAAGCCGGGCGCGGACCGGAGCCAGCGCAACGGGATCGAGCGGTTTGAAGGCCGGATTGACGCCCAGCATACAGACCGTCATCTTGGCGGGTGGTACCTGGAAAAAGCGAATCAGGTCCTGGTAGGTGGAATGCGACGAGACCAGCAAATGGTCCGCGTGGCGCGCGGCCCAGGCCATCTGGTCACAGTAGTAACGGCGGCTGTCAGGCGTCATGAACTGGGGATAGATCATAAAATGCAGATCGTGCACAGTGACAACTTGCCGCCGCGCACCGCGTTGAGGTGGGATTGGCTCCGGGGTGTGGAGGATATCGAACCGGCGGCCAATCAACTCGGCAGAAAGCAGCCATCGCTCCAGCCGGTGATGGGATGGTGTGAGGGTATTGACGCGACGGACGCATGGGGCAGGGGTGAACGTCTCGCGGCTGCGGAAGTGATGCAGCGCGAAATAAGTATGCTCCGGCGCGAGTTCGGCTAAGGCAGCGATCAACTGCCGCGTATACTCGGTGACTCCGCCGGGGCGATAGTACATCAGTCGAGCGTCCAGGGCGATTCTCATGCGGGCAAGTATAGCGAATGCCCTTCGCATCACCAAGAGTGATTGTTTTGCCGCTGCATGTGGTATAATTCGCTGCGGGAACACAGGGTATTGTTAGGAGAGTGCGCCATGGATTTGGCCCAAGCTGCTCGCATGATTGAATGGTTGGATGAAGAACGCCGCCGCGATCGGAGCACCATCGCGGCCCTGGAAGAACGCCTCGCGCAGCAGGCAGATTTGATCGATCAGATGGCGCGCCGCCAGGCCGCGCTGGAAAACGAACAATCCACCCTCCGAACTTCGTTTCTGCCCATTGGGCGTGAAGATGAGATCTCCAACCAGCTTCGCATGGAATTCCAACAGCTACTGGAGGGCGTAGAAAGTAAACGCCTGATGGCCGAGCGCGAAGCCGAGCGGCGGGCCGACATCGCCCGCGAGAGCGTGGCGCGCATGGTGCGCGACGTGGCGGATCGGACTGAGGCATTGGAACGGGCAGTCGAGGAACTCCCGGCGGCGCGCGTGGAGCGCGACCGGGTGGCATCGGCGCTCGCTGCCGTCCAGCAGCGGATGGAAGACCTGAACAAAAAATTCGAGGAGCCGGAGCGCCGGATCACCTTCCTGGAAGAGCAGCGCCGCCAAGACGCGCGTCGTATTTCCGATGTCCAGTCTGAAATGCCGGAGATGCAGAAGCAGGTGGATGCGCTGCGCCCCAAACTCGAAGCTATCGAGGCGATGGTGCTGCGCAATGAAAAGCGCATCCTCGAATTACAGTCTGCCGAGCGAGAGCGCCGCGAAGAAATGCAGCAGTTCATCGACCAGCAGGGGCTTTTGTTACAGCAGCGCGATCAGCAGGTGACCGAACTCACCAAGCGCTTTGGGGCCTATGACGAAGATATGAAGCGCTACATGGAGCGGTTTGAGTCGTGGTCGGAAACACATCGCCAGATGAAGAAGGTGATGGACGACTTCGAGCGCATTGCTGAACGCCTGGGCCGCCGCATCAACGAGGTGGCCGAGATGCAGCGCCTCTCGGAGGAACGCTTCCGCCAGGAATGGAACGACTGGATCGCAGACGATCAAAAGCGCTGGAAACAGTTCACGCTGACCAACGATGAGGCCTGGCGTAATCATGACAAACAGCTGGAACAGTTCCGCCAGAGTGTTGCCAAAGCGCAGACGGCGGTTGATCCGCTCAAAAACAGCATCGACCGGCTGTGGCAGCTGGAGCGCGCCCGTGCAGCCCTCTATCGGGAACGATATCAGGCGATGCTGCTTGAGTATGACCAGGTGGAGCGTACAACAACCAGCCAGATGACGGCCCTGGTCAGCACGCCAGGCACTCCGGCTTCAACGGGCGCGCAGGCGGTGAGCAGCGGCGCTTCTGGTAATACGCCCTCATTGCCGCCCGGCTCAGCAAACAGCAACGGGCGCGACTGAACACGCTTCTCCGAGCAGGCGTTACTTTCTCGACGCCTGCTCATTTTTGTGGATATGTGCCTCAGCTGATCTCAACCAGCTCGCGCCGGATGACAGCGCCCAGTCCTCGCAGCTTTTCCTCGACGCGTTCATACCCCCGGTCGATTTGCCCGATGTTGCGAATTGTGGTGGTTCCGCGCGCGCTTAGTGCAGCCAACAGCAGCGACATACCCGCCCGGATGTCGGGGCTGCTGATGTTGGAGACGCCGCGCAGTACCGTTGGGCCATGGACCACTGCGCGATGAGGATCGCACAAGAAGATGCGTGCACCCATTGCGCTGAGTTTGTCGGTGAAGAAAAACCGGCTGTTGTACATCCACTCGTGGAAGAGCACAGTGCCTGCGGACTGAGTTGCCACGGTCAGCGCGATGCTCATCAAGTCTGAGGGGAAGGCGGGCCAGGGCTGCGCCTTGATCGAGGGGATCTGGTTCCCCAGGTCGTACTCGATGACCAGGGATTGGTTTCGAGGCACCAGAATATCCTGCCCTTCGACATCCCAGTGGACCCCCAATTTTTTGAAGACCAGGGCCGCCATGCCAAGATACTGTGGATCGGCCTGGCGAATGCGAATCTCGCCACCGGTCATGACGGCGGCTCCAACAAAACTGATGACTTCCAGGTAATCGGCCTCAATGCGCACCTCGCCGCCGTGCAGACGTTCGACGCCATGGATGGTCAGGCAGTTGGTGCCGATTCCTTCGATTTGTGCGCCAAGGCTGTTGAGCATGTGGCAGAGATTCTGGACATGAGGCTCGGAGGCGGCGTTTCGGATGACAGAAGTCCCTCGCGCAAGCACAGCTGCCATCACGGTGTTCTCGGTAGCGGTCACGCTGGCCTCATCCAGCAAAATATCGGCCCCGACTAACTTGTCTGTGCGCATGTTGAATACGCCGTTGAACTCGACTGTTGCGCCCAGCTTTTCCAACGCGAGGATGTGGGTGTCAAGCCGCCGCCGCCCAATCACGTCCCCGCCGGGTGGGGCGAGCACGATCTGACCAGTGCGCGCCAGCATTGGCCCGGCAAAGACGATTGAAGCGCGGGTTCGCTGGCAGAGTTCGCGGTCCAGGGTGGATGTATGAATCTCCCTGGCGTGTATACGGAAACGATGATCGCCCAGGTCCTCGATGTCTACGCCCAGGCTGCGCATCAGGTCAAAAGTCACGCGCACATCGGCAATGTCGGGCACATTGGTGAGTACAACAGGCTCATCGGTGAGCAGGCAGGCCGGGATCATTTTCAGGGCCGCGTTCTTATTTCCGCTCACGGTGACATCGCCGTGCAACCGATGATTACCTTCGATGACGAATTGCTCAAGGATCATAATTGGCTCCCGTTGAGAGGCTCGAGTGCAGCGTGTAGCGTGACCGGATCACCCAGGCGAACCGAACAACTCTGAACTGCGCAGCCCTGGTTAATGCCCAGCTCGAGCTGCCCGGAACTGCCAACCAGCGCAGTGAAGCTGCCGGAGGCTACTTCACCATAGGTGTGGCGAATTCCCTCAAAGTGGCGATCGCCCACCACCAGGACGGCAGAGCGCGCATCAAACCGGCAGGAAAATGCCGCAGGCAGGCCAAAACGAGGGTTCAACACCAGAACACCGTTGTTTTGCCAGGCAAGATCGCCAATGCTGGTGATGATGTTGCCGAAATGATCGATGTGCAGAACTTCACCCCGAATTCCATCGGACGTAGTGATCAAGACCGGGTCGGGGAGGCGGCACAGGGTATCGTGATGCGGCCCCAGGTGTGTGATGGGCGTGCCGTTGGCCAGGTGTGCCGCGGCAGGGCTGAAGATGTCGCGCCCGTGAAAGGTGGCGCTGACCGAATTGAGATGGAAAGCCGGGTTGCTGAGGGTCACCTGTGCAGAAATGGGGAGACCCGCCAGAGCATAGCTCAACACACCATTGTCAGGCGCGACAAATGTGCCGTGCGGGGTGGCGACAGCGATAGGTGCGCGGGCAGTTCCTACACCGGGATCAACAATCACCACGAAGATGGTTTCCGGCGGAAAGAAGCGGTAAGCGGTAAGCAGCAGGTAGGCGGCCTGCCGGATATCTTGTGGGCGAATCTCGTGGGTGATGTCCACGATCCGGGCTGTGGGGCAGATGGAATGCACGACGCCTTTCATCGTGCCCACATAGGCATCGGACGTGCCGAAGTCGGTCAAAAAGGCGATTAATGGTGGTTTGTTCATGTCGATCGATTGTACCAGCGAACCGATCCCCGGCAACTGACTCGTGAGGGCGATAAAAAAGTGGGCAGTCCGCGGCCTGTTGAGAAAAGCGATTATGGCTCAAAGCAGGCATCTGAGGTATAATTTCTTGGGAAAACTGGCTGTTTTTCCGATGTCGTTTTACAATCTGAACATCACCGAACATGTGTTCTCAGGGCGTCATCAAGGCGCGCAATACACCCGTTCAAACGGCCAGTTAGCCTCATCCATCAGGTCCACGTAACCAAACAACATCGACAGGTTGCGACGGGGCCGCGCTGGCATCTGGCTTTACTCAAAGGGCCAGCGCAGTTCAACCGTTTGGGAGTGGTATGGGCGACAATGAGTGAATTGCAGCACCGGTGAAGGTGTGGGGAGGGTTTTGTGGCGGATCGTATTTCCAAGCAGACCGAAGCGAATATCAAAGTTCTTAAGGGACTGGAAGCAGTCCGCAAGCGACCCGGCATGTATGTCGGCGGGACCGATATTCATGCCCTGCATCACCTGATCTACGAAGTCGTCGACAACTCCATTGACGAAGCCCTGGCCGGGCGCTGCGACCGGATTGATATTGTGCTGTATGAGGATGGCTCGGCGTCGATTGCAGATAACGGCGGCGGTATCCCGGTGGGCCTGCACCCGGAGGAACACATCTCGACACTTCAATTGATCCTGACTACCCTGCATGCCGGCGGGAAATTCGACGAGTCGGCCTATAAGGTGTCGGGTGGTCTGCACGGTGTGGGTGTGTCAGCGGTCAATGCGCTGTCGGAGTGGCTGGTTGCTGAAGTGGCACGCGATGGGTATGTGCATCGCCAGCGTTTCCACCAGGGGCTTCCGGTGAGCGAAGTTGAGATCGTGCGCGAGATGGCTCCTGACGAGCCGACCGGTACCTGGATCCGGTTTATGCCCGATTTCACCGTGATGGAGCCAAACGAGTTCAATTACGCAATGCTTGTACAGCGTTTGCGCGAGATGGCGTTTGTGACGCGAGGTGTCACGATCACCCTGCGGGATGAGCGCACCAAGCCGATGCCGCGCGAAATCACCTTCTATTTTGAGGGGGGCATCCGGTCGTTTGTGCGCTATCTCAATCGCAATCGTAAGTCTTTGCACGAGCCGGTCTTCGTAGCACGCGATATCGAGTACCGGTTTGAGGAAAATGGGCGCGCTCCGATCACTATTGGGGTCGAAGTGGCGTTTCAGTATACCGATTCATCCACCACGACAGAGTTGTATTTTGCCAACACGATCCATACTCCGGATGGTGGAAGTCATCAGGCCGGGCTGCGCGCTGCCATCACGCGGACCATCAATCTCTACGCGCGCAAGGTGGGGATGCTCAAAGAGAAGGATGCAAACTTCTCCAGTAATGACACGCTTGAAGGGTTAACCGCCATTGTGAGTGTCAAGCATCCCGATCCTCAGTTCGAGAGCCAGACCAAAGTCAAATTGATGAACCCGGAGGTTCAGGGTGTGGTCTCTCAGGTGACCTCGGATGCCTTTGCAGAATTCCTGGAGGTTAACGCGCGAGACGCCAAGCGTATCGTTGAGCAGTGTATGACTTCCATGCGCGCGCGCGACGCGGCCAAAAAAGCGCGCGACCTGGTACGGCGCGGTGCGAACCTGCTGGAAAACAGCACGCTGCCCGGCAAACTGGCCGACTGCTCCGAGCGCGACCCGATGCGGTCGGAATTGTACATCGTGGAGGGGGATTCGGCGGGGGGCAGTGCCAAGCAGGGCCGCGATCGGCATTTCCAGGCGATCCTGCCGCTGCGCGGGAAGATCCTCAACACAGAGCGTGCGCGCCTGAACAAGATTCTCGATAATAACGAGGTGAAGGCCCTCATCTCGGCGCTTGGTGTGGGGATCGGAGATGACTTCAACATCGAAGGGCTGCGCTATGGCCGGATCATCATCATGACGGATGCTGATGTTGATGGGGCGCACATCCGCACCCTGCTGCTCACCTTCTTCTTCCGTTACATGACTCCGCTGATCACCGGCGGCCACCTGTTTATTGCGCAGCCGCCGCTCTACCTGATCAAATCGGGCCGGGAGCACGAATACGCTTATACCGAGGCGGATCGCGAGCGTATCCTGGCCTCAATGCGCAAAGGGGAGCGCGCCACCATTCAGCGCTACAAGGGGTTGGGCGAAATGAACCCGGAGCAGTTGTGGGAAACCACGATGGACCCGGCCAACCGAACCCTGCTGCAGGTTACCATTCAAGACGCTGCCGAGGCGGATCGCGTGTTTGACATGTTGATGGGCAGCAGCGTGCCGCCGCGCCGCCGGTTTATTACCACTCACGCCAAAAAAGCGACCCTTGACGTGTAAGCAAGGGGATTCTCTGGGCAAAGCAAACGGGCTGGTCAGCGTTGACCGGCCCGTTGTCATTGTCGGCCAGAACTCAATGCAGCTCCACCAGGCTGTTTTCTGCCAGCACGAAGCGATGTGTCGCGGGTTTGGCCAGCGCTCGTGTCACGCTGACGTGTTCCGCGATCAGGCTGGCGTCGATCCGTCCCTCGATGCCGCGAATGACGCTGTTGGCCATCACGATGCTGTTCTCGATCTCGCTGTTCTCGATAGTGACGTGATCGCCGATGGCCGTATAGGGGCCGACATAGGCGTTGCGGATGATGCTGTGATCGCCGATAACCACCGGCCCACGAACCACGCTGTCGATGATCTGCGTGTGACTGCCCAGCACCACCCGGTGAGAGACCACCGAATCCCCCTGAATGCGTTTATCGCCATTGGGAAGCGATGAATAGGGCATGTCTTCCAGGATGATCTGGTTGGCCAGGATGATCGAGTCTGGTTTGCCTGCATCAATCCACCACCCATCGACGATATACGGGATCACGGTGTGGCCGCTGTTGAGCAGCTCTTGAATCGCATCGGTGATCTCGTATTCGTTTCGCCAGGAGGGTTTGATCCGGTCAATAGCCTGGTATATGTCGCTTCGGAAAACATAAACGCCCGCGATGGCCAGGTTGGATGGAGGGTCTTTCGGTTTTTCGACCAGGCGCTTGACGGTGTCCCCTTGAAGCTCCGCCACCCCAAACCGGCTGGGGTCGGGCACTTCAGTGAGGGCAATAGCTGCGCCTGCGCCGGTGGCCTCGAACTGCTCATATAGTTTCTGCATCGAGTCCTGGAAAATATTATCCCCCAGGTATACGATGAAAGGTTCGTCGCCGGTGAAGGGCTGGCAGAGCTTGACCGCGTGAGCTAATCCGCGCGGATTCTCCTGGGCGATATAGGTCAGGGGAACGCCCACCGTGTGGAGGCCGTCACCAAAATGGTCCCGAATGGGTGAGTCGAGGCTGTTGACAACCAGTCCAATTTCGCTTGCCCCCATTCCAGTCAATGTCTCAATCGCATACGTGAGCAGCGCTTTATTGGCCACTGGCACCAGGGGTTTGGGCATAGTCAGCGTGACCGGGAACAACCGTGTGCCCTTGCCCGCGCACAGAATAACAGCTTTCATAGAAAGTTACCCGCTTTCATTGTGTGTTCGGCGGTATATGACAGTAACACAGTCGATGGTCCCTATGCTAACGTAGGGATCGGAGGGGTGCAACCTCCGACAGACTGCCAGCGAAAAATCAGGGTGAAGAGAAGATGGACGACCATTTTTCCGCCTGAGTACGTAGAGGGCTACGTTCCGGCAGCAAACTGAGGGCATAGCGCATATCGGCTGTGGCCTCCGGGATGTTTTCGTTCTGGAAAAATGCAATCGCGCGGTAAAAGTAGACTTCAGGACGCTGCGGGGCAATCATCTGGGCACGCGAAAAATGGCTGATGGCCGCGTCGTAATCGGCTTTCCGGAAGGCGAGAATCCCGCGACCATAATGGGCCAACCACTGAGTCGGATCGAGCGACAGGCTGCGCGCGAAGTCGTTTTCCGCATCCTCTTCGGCTCCGGGGACATCGTAGGAAGTGAGCAGCAATCCACGCGCCGCGTAATATTCGCCGTTTCGGGGCGATAACTCGATGGCCTGATCAAGGTCGGCGATGGCCAGGTCGAGCTGGTTTTGGGCGTAGTAGGCCAGGCCGCGCTCATAATGGCGTTGATCGAGCGAAAGATGACGGCCTGATCGTCCGAGACGTCGGTACCATGCCGGTTGACTCATCAGCAGTGTGTCCTATGCGCATAGTAGAGGGTCACGATATGCGAATGAACCCTACGCCCTTCCCAGTATACCGGATTGCCACAGTTTGGCTCAAGCCGGTCAGGGCAAACGCATCAAACCTGAGTAAGTAGTTCGAAAAGGAAGCCAGTGTCGAGCGCAGCCTTGAAGCGTTTGCGTTTCAGGCTGAGCTTGGCCGGATGGCGTCGGAG
>DAOUFU010000187.1:0-2296 GCA_034429275.1 Anaerolineae bacterium
AGGTCTGATCGCTGGTGCGTTTCATACGTGTCCTCCCTGGGCCGGTCCCGTGCTAATTCGCACCGCTGCCACCATCAGCCCAAAGATAATGTACTCCGCCGTCATCGTGGCGTGAAACAGGTCGATCTTGAAGTAAAAGGGGTCGAAGATGCCCGCCACCAGCGCCCCAACAATGCCCGCTGCCAGCCCCAGCCACACGTCATACAGCGCCGGGTCGCGGCGCAGCCGCGCATAGCACGCCGCGCTGTAGACGAAGGCGCTGCTCATCATCGCCAGGTAGGCCGCCAGCCCGACCAGCCCGGCATTCGAGGCAATCGTCAGGTAGGTATTGGCCACGCCCAGGTAAATGTCGCGTTCCGGCGTGCCGCTGAACCCTACCCCGATCACCGGGTGCCGCTCGATGAGCCGAAAAGCATCTTTGTATTCCCCGAACCGCATCTGTGTTTCCACGTCCCGGTTGGTCAATCCGGCTTCCAGCTTGTCGATATAGCGCTGAGTGAAAGGCAGGAACAGCGCGATCACCCCCGCCGCCACCATGATCACCAGCAGCCGCCGATAGCGCACCGCCGCGACGAAGCCCAGCGCCGCCCCCAGCGACAGCATCGACCCGCGCGAATCTGTCAGGAACAACGCCACCAGCATCACGCCGAGCAGGCTCACCGCCAGCCAGCGCCGAATCACCGGCCTGGGCGCGAACACCTGCGGCGCAGTCACCGCGCCCGTCATCAGCAAAAAGCCGCCGAATGCGTTCGGGTCAACCCACGTCCCGATCGCCCGCTCATTGAGAATCGCACCGTACGTCTCGCGGTAGCGCAGCACGCCGCCCATCGGGTAACCGATGCGCCCCAGCCGGTTGAGCATGGCTTCGGCGGTCGGGTCGGGCAGCACCCACAGCCCGATTCCCACCAGCGCCGCCGCCGCCCCACTCAGCATCACCACCCGCGCCGCCCGCCGCAGCGATTCCGCGTCGCGCATCACGTCCACCAGCACCACGATCAGCAGCAGGCTCAAGATCATCTCGGCCACATTGCGGATCACGCGCGAAGTCATCGGCGCGTGCCGCAGCCCCATCAAAAAGGCGAACACCATCAGCCCGGCGAACCCGATCACCACCGGCGTCACCGGCGACGACCGGAACAGCCGACGCTGCCCCGTCATCCACTGCATGGCATAGACCAGGAAGAACCCGCCCAGCGCGCAGTCGAGCAGGGTCGGCGTCACCGCGATCTGAAACGGCAGCGTACCAAATGGCAGCAGCGCCACCGTCAGCACCGTCACATACAGCGCCGCGTTCAGGTTGACCAGCACCAGCACACCCAGCGCCAGCCCGATCACCGCGCCAAACGCCATCACCGGGCCGAGCACCACCGTCAGCAGCGCCAGCACCCCGCCGCCCAGCCCAATCGCCGCACCGGTCACTGCCGCGCGCAGACGCGGATCACCGCTCATCGCTCTCGAAGCCTGCATCAGTCATCCCCGATGTAAATGTTCGCGCCCGCGCTGCCGCGCGATCATCGCCCGCACCAGCGCCGCGATTCCATAACCACTCACCGCCAGCAGCGTCACAGCGGAGATCGCCGCGCCGCCCAGCACCGAAATCGGGCGATATTCCAGTACCACCCGCATCCGCTCGCCCGGCGGAACCACGATCCCGGTCAGACCCGCGTAGACCTCGACCCGCTCCGCTTTCTGCCCGTTGATCGTCGCCCGCCAGCCGGGGTAATACGCCACCGGCAGGGTTAGCAGGGCCGGTTCCGGCGTGGTGACATCCATCTCCAGGTATTCCGGCTGTGTCATGCTGAATGCCTCGACACGTGCCCCGTCTGGCCGCGCGCCCGGCAGCGTCACCGGCAGATCGCGCGTGACGACCGCCCGCTCGCGCAGGTTCGCCCAGTCGAGGTTCATGAACGCGCGCGCCGCGTCGTCATCCTCCACCCGGACGGCGTCGAACACCAGGTGAGCGAATGGGCGCGGATCATCCAGCTCATACAGGGTATAGCTCCGCCCGTCGAGGTTCGTGCCGGTCCCCAGCGAGGTCAGCGCCACGCCGCCCGGCAGGTCTTCGAACATGGTCGCATACCGCACGGCGAAGACTTCCCACCGCGCATCCACGCGCAGCCCGCGCAGCAGGTCCATCGATTACAGCGCGAAGGGGACCGTGCCATAAATATCCGGGATGCGCCAGTACGTGCCATACGTCTGAATGCCCCCCCCGCCATCCACATGCCACTGCACCGCGTCCTACGGGACGCTCAGCACGTCGAGAAAGTCCGGCGGCTGTACCCGGGTGTCAGGG
>DAOUFU010000188.1:0-1631 GCA_034429275.1 Anaerolineae bacterium
CCCGCTCCTTGACCTTTTAAATCGGGAGGAAAACAGCATGACCGGAAATCAGCCGTTTATCAACGCGCCGGATGGAGTCGATCCAAAGGCCGTGCCCGTGCGCCGCCTGTACACCGGGGCAACCATTCCCGCGATTGGGTTGGGGACCTTTGGATCGGACCGGTTCTCTGGAGATGCGATCGCGCAGGCCGTGGCCGAGGCATTGAGGGTCGGCTACCGGCATATCGACTGCGCGGCAGTCTATGGCAACGAGCACCTGATCGGCCAATCGCTGCGCGCAGCGCTCGACGGCGGTCTCAAGCGTGAGGACCTGTGGATCACCTCTAAGCTGTGGAACGACAAGCACGGCGAAGACGATGTCATCCCGGCCTGCGAGCAGTCGCTGCGCGATCTACAGCTGGACTATCTCGACCTGTACCTGATCCACTGGCCCTTCCCCAACTATCACGCGCCGGGGGTGGATGTCACCTCGCGCGATCCCCACGCCAAACCGTATATTCACGAGAACTATATGAAAACCTGGCGGCAGATGGAGAAGCTGGTCGAGCGAGGGCTGGTGCGACATATCGGCACCTCGAACATGACGATTCCCAAGCTGGAACTGCTGCTGCGCGACGCCGCCATCAAGCCTGCCTGCAACGAAATGGAGCTGCATCCCCACTTCCAGCAGCCGGAGCTGTTCCAATACTGCCTGGATCACGACATTGTGCCGATCGGCTTCTCGCCCATTGGCTCGCCCAGCCGCCCGGACCGGGATCGCACCCCGGATGACACGGTCGATATTGAGGACCCGGTCATCGTGCGCATCGCCCAGCGCCTGAATGTTCACCCGGCAGTGGTGTGCATCAAATGGGCTGTCCAGCGCGGGCAGGTGCCGATCCCGTTCTCGGTTTACCGCAAGGAATTCCTGTCCAACCTGCGCGCTGTCGTCAGCGAGCCGCTCACGGCGGACGAGATGCAAGCCATCGCCGGAATCGACAAAAATTGCCGCCTGATCAAAGGGCAGGTCTTTTTGTGGAAAGACGGCCAAAGTTGGGAAGACCTGTGGGATGTCAACGGGGTGATCACCCCAGCTTGAGGCAGGGAATATGGCGCAGCAGTTCATCATCACCTGCGCTGTCGGCACATCCAGCGTCAAAACCGCCGCCTGGAACGAACGCGGCGCGCTGATGGCCGAAGCCACAGCAGCCTATACCCTCAGCCGCCCGGCCCCTATCTGGGCGGAAATTGACGCCGGGGTGTGGTGGCGGGCGGTCGTCACCACCATCCGGCAGGTGATCGCGCAGGGCGGGCTCGATCCGCACGCGGTCGCCGGGATCGGGGTGGACGGAGTCGGCTGGACACTGCTGCCCGTCCACCGCGACCTGACCCCGCTCTTCTCCGCGCTGATCTGGCTGGACCGCCGCGCCGGGCAAGAAACGCTCGACCTTCTCGCCCGTCCTGATGCAGATCGCCTGGTGAGTCTGGCAGCCAACCCACTCGATGCCGCTTACATCACTCCCAAGCTGCTGTGGCTGCGCGCCCACCATGCCGACGTGTTCGAGTCTGCCCACGCGTTCCTGACCTGTTCCGGTTACATTGTGGCGCGGCTGACCGGTGAACTCACTTGCGATTTCACCCAGGCGTATGGC